>DATEDD010000157.1:0-12047 GCA_035286565.1 Anaerolineales bacterium | reverse complement strand
TGTGATTCCCGTTATAAACTTTTTTTCATCTTAATCTGAATGGAAAGGCGGCTTACTGATGATGAGCCTTGGTTTGCGGTGATTTCTTTGCTATCAGCGCTATCGGCTAAACTCAAGCCAAAATCATATTGAGAATTGCTGACAATTCAGCCCTTATATGTACTTCTTTGCATTTTCAATGTATAATCCGCCGAGTTATTTGCTGGCGGGGTTCAGCAATTGATTACTATTATGGAGAATGTCATGGAAGTGCTCATGAAAGTTATCTTGCCAATTCCTGTCCTGATGCTTACAGGGATCGGTTTTATCGATCTTCATGCCATGACGGATTCATTTTCATACTTTTGTTTTCACTGTATTGAGTGAGTTAATTCAGCCTTCGCCGCCGTTTTTGCAACGGCGGCGCTGCGCTTACAAAGTGCCGCACGCATGTCTGACATGCGTAACTAAACCAGAATTTTGATTTTTACTCGTAAATTCTGCCAATAAGTTTAGTAAATTATGTAACAAGCGGTAAGTCCATTTCAGGAGCATCCATGTTCAAAAGAATTTTTGACTGGCTGAAACAGCCTCTGGGTCTGATCGCGGTTGGGATCGCCTTTCTGGGGCTGTTCAGCATTGCGGCTTATGGTCTCTATACGACTCAGCAACCGCCAGAACAGCCCATTCAATTCCCTCATCAGACACATATTGCTTTTGGCATACAATGTTTGTACTGCCATCCAGGCGCAGCGAAAGGACCTTCAGCGGGAATTCCCTCTTCGGCCAAGTGTTGGGCCTGTCATAATCAGATCGCCAAAACCCAGACAAGTGTACTGCTAGCCCCGCTGAAGCAAGCGGTGGAAAGCGGCTCGCCCATTGAATGGGTACCGGTTGCCATTGTGCCGGATTTCGTTCAGTTCAACCATCGGGCTCATATTGCTGCTGGGAAGAACTGCGAGGAATGCCACGGTGATATGTCCAAAGTAACGATCGCCGAGAACCCACAACTGATGAACATGGGCTGGTGTTTGAATTGTCATGTAAAAACTGCGGGTGATGACCATGAAATACTGGTCAAACTGACCGACTGCGGCACTTGTCATTATTAATCCGGGCGAAAGGAATCAACCATGAGCAAAAAATTTTCCCGGCGTGATTTTTTAAAGCTGGCTGGTGTAGGCGTGGCGACCACTGCGGTCCTCACCGGTTGTGGGCCTGCTTCGCGTTACGTAAAGCGCGAGCCCTATATGCAGATGCCCGAATACAACTATAACGGTCAGAGTACATATTACGCCACGACCTGCCGCGAGTGTGCGGCCGGGTGCGGACTCGTCGTTCGTACTTCGCAAGGACGCGCGATCAAAACCGAAGGCAATCCGAACAATCCGCTTAACCTTGGAAAAACCTGCGCCCGTGGACAGGCAACCTTGCACGGTTTGTATAACCCAGACCGCGTCACGGATCCGCTCAAACGAGATTCGCGCGGCAGTGAATCCACGCAAGTTATGGATTGGGAGTCCGCTATTCGAGTGGTGGCTGATGCCCTCAAAAATAACAAACCCGAAGAAATTGCCTTCTTGATGGGCATGGCTCCCGACCATCTCTTTGACCTCGCCTCTGATCTTGCGAAGGCGACAGGCATCAACGCCCCTGTCCGCTTTGGCGCGTTGAGCATGTTTGAATCCCGTGCCACGCTAAGCAAAGCAGCAAAGAATCTTTTTGGTGAAGCCAGCTTGCCCTTCTTTGATGTGGGTGGGGCACAAGTGGTCTTCTCCTTTGGCGCGAATTTCCTTGAAACCTGGCTCTCGCCCGTTTCCTACACACGTGGTTTCGCGGGTTTGCGCGAAGCGCTAACGAAGAGACGTGGAACCTTTGTGCAATTTGAATCGCGTATGTCTGCGACTGCGGGCAAGGCGGATGAGTGGATCCCGCTTCGCCCCGGAAGCGAGGCTCTGGTTGCGCTTGCAATTGGCAGACTTGTCTCTGAATTACGCGGCGGCCCCATGCCGCGCGCTTTCGCAAGTGTGGACGTGCTTGAAGTTGCGTCAAAGTCCGGTATCAAACTTGAAACACTTGAGCACCTCGCTGGGATATTTGCCAATTCCAGCGGCGCACTGGCTATTCCCGGTGGTGCGGCGCTCGGGCAGAGCAATGGGCTTGCTGTTGCTGAGGCTGTTTTAGCATTGAATGCCATATCCGATAATTTTGGAAAACCCGGCGGTGTATACTTTTCAGCCCTTGCCCCAAATCAAACAGAATACCAGGGTCCTGCTTCCGCGAAGGAAATGCGGGAACTTGTTCAGAAGATGTACGATGGCAAGATCAAAGTCTTATTCGTACATGGTGTCAATCCGCTCTTTGAGTTGCCAACCTCGCTTGAATTTGGCGGTGCGAGCAAATATGTGTCCCAGATCATTTCGTTCGCAACCTTCCCGGATGAAACCGCACGAGAAGCAGATTATGTATTCCCTGACCATCACGGACTTGAATCCTGGGGATATCAGCGTGTAGCGACCGGGTCAGCTCAACCTGTATTGTCCGGCGCACAGCCCGTCGTTTCACCATACTACAATACCCGCGCAACCGCAGACGTATTGATTACTGCGGCCCAACTCGCTGGCGGTAAATTTGCACAAGCCCTGCCTTTCAAAGACGAGGTCGAATTTTTGCAAAGCAAAGTCGCTTCTTTGATGAGCGAAGCGGATGGCTCCATCTCTGCTCCAGATATCCTTACTTTCATGGCTTCTTTCCAGCAATATGGCGGCTATTGGAAATTATCCGATACGCGCGGCATTCCCAATGCCGTGGATGTGTTGAACCGCAACTTCAGCGCTCAAGAAGCAGAGTTTAGAGGCGAAGGGGAGTTTTTCTTCGTCCCATTCGTTTCACCGACATTGGCAGAAGCCGGCGCAAATAAACCCTGGTTGCAGGAATTACCCGACCCCACAACCACTGTCATGTGGAATACATGGGTCGAAATGAATCCTGTCACCGCGCATGAACTTGGGATCGAAAATGACGATGTCGTGAAGATCGTGAGCGAGGCCGGGGAGTTGGAAGTGGCCGTTTACGTGTACCCAGCCATCCGTCCGGACACGATCGCGATTCCTTTTGGTCAGGGGCATACTGCTTATGGCAGGTATGCCGAGAAGCGCGGTGTCAATCCCGTTGATCTGCTGGGTCAACACTTCAATGAAGCGGGTGACCTTGCTTTTGCTGGTATGAAAGTCAAAGTTGAAAAGACTGGTAAAAAGAAGTCGCTTTCACGCCTTGAAAGTTTGATGGGTGTGTATGGCATTGGTCTTGGCGAGGAGTAATAATTATGGCGACATTAGCTGATCTGAAAATTTCCGAAGTTAAGCTGAGCGAGGAACATGTCGGCAAGTGGGGCATGGTCATTGACCAGGATATGTGCACGGGTTGTCAGGCATGTGTGGCCGCCTGCGCGATGGAAAATAATCTTTCCTTCGTGGGTGAAGAGGATTCAGGCTATGGCCGTTCGATGCATTGGATCCGCATTGAGCGTTTCTGGGAGGGTGAGTATCCCGAAGTGAAGATGACACCCAATCAACCGATGATGTGCCAGCAGTGTGGAAGCGCACCTTGTGAACCTGTATGCCCTGCATTCGCCACAGTTCATTCACAGGCTGAGCAATTAAATTTGCAGGTGTACAACCGTTGTGTCGGTACGCGTTACTGTGCGAACAACTGTCCGTATCAGGTGCGTTCCTTCAACTGGCGCGATTACGAACGCCCGGAACCTTTGCCAAACCAACTAAATCCCGATGTAACAGTCCGCCGCCGTGGTGTTATGGAAAAATGCACCTTCTGCATCCAGCGCATTCACAAGGCACAGGATAAAGCCAAGTCGGAAGGCCGCGAAGTAGCGGATGGTGAATTCACCACTGCCTGCGCACAGGCTTGCCCTGCCAGCGCCATCACTTTTGGACGCGTGGATGACCCTGATTCGCTCGTTTCGCAACTGGCTCGTGTTCACGGGCACGGAGTTAAACATCTTGAAGAACTTGGCACGTTACCGAACGTTACCTACTTCAAGGGAGGGTAATTATGGCTGAATACAACAAAAAAGCAGAAAATGATCATACCAAGGCTGAACTCCATAACCATGGTGAAGAATACTTCCGCGAAAAACACCTAATGCTGGATCCGCTTCCACGCGGTCAAATGAATGAGATGGTCATGGAATCCATGCACACAACTTCCTGGAAGTTCTGGGCTGTATTCGCGGTGCTGAGTGCGATTGTGGCGTATGGCTTGGTTTATACATGGGCAAAAATGATCATGGAAGGCCTCGGCATTGCAGGCGTCAACCGACCCGCGTATTGGGGTGTTTTCCTCGTCAACACTGTGTTTTGGATCGGTATTAGCCATGCAGGAACTTTCATTTCCGCCATTTTGCGTGTGTTCAAAGCAGAGTTCCGCCGCCCGTTCACACGCGCCGCAGAATTGATGACCACCTTCGGCCTGGTGCAGGCAGGTTTTAGTATTTTCATGCATCTGGGTCGGGTATGGTTATTCTATTGGCTTATGCCTTATCCGAATGAGCGTATGTTGTGGCCAAACATGCATTCACCGCTCACATGGGATTTGCTGGCGATCACAACCTATCTGCTTTCGTCCACCATGTATCTCTTCCTGCCGCTCATCCCGGATCTCGCCATGGCGCGTGATCGATCCACCGGTTGGCGCAAAACCTTCTACAAAACTCTAGCACTTGGCTTCCGTGGCACCGAAGGTGAATGGACACATCTGCGAAACGCGATGAACATCTTTGCCTTTGCCATCATCCCGGTGATGTTCTCTGTGCATACGATCGTGTCATGGGACTTCGCGGCGGCTACCCGTCCCGGTTGGAATTCCACCATCTTTGGTCCGTACTTCGTAGTCGGCGCTTTGCACTCTGGCATGGGCGCGGTAATTATGGTACTTGCGGTTGTCCGTGGAACCATGAAGAATATGAAATACTTCATCCGCCCGGAGCACTTTGAAGCGATTGGCAAGCTTATGCTCATTATTTCCATGACCTGGGCATACTTCTTCTTCAACGATTACATGGTGCAGTGGTATGGCGGCGACAAGTGGACGCATCAACTGCTTCACTTTCACGAAGCTGGCCCCTTGGGTTGGATGTGGTTTGCCATGCTGATTTTCAACGTTGCGATTCCCTGGGCTGTATTGTGGAATCGCAGGTGGCGTTCCACGCCGTGGATCGCATTCATTGTCGGCTTGCTCATCAACGTCGGCATGTGGTTTGAGCGTTATATCATTATTCCCGTTTCTCTTAGTATCAACCGCATGCCTTTTACATGGCGACTCTATGAGCCCGGCGTTGAGATCCCACTTGGCATCGGCACATTGGCCTTTTTTATCCTGCTCTATATGGCGGCGTCCCGTCTTATTCCCCTCGTTCCAGTCTGGGAAGTGCAGGAAGGCCAAATGGCACACGCACTCAAGAAATATGGACGCGAGACCGTTGTAACGGTCAGCGAATTGGAATAGGAGGACTCACATGGCTGACAATATTTCCCTGTTAGCGGTTTTTCCTGACCTCGAACCTGCTGCGGATGCAATTGAACAACTCCGCGCTTTAGGCCTCACTGACAATCATATGAATGTTATCTCAGGCATTCCTGTTACTGAAGCCATGCTTGGCCGCCCCAGTCAGTGGACGAATGTTCCCCGTCTCGCCGCGGGCGGTGCGGTATTAGGTTTTCTGGGAGCTGTTTTTCTGACTGTTGTTGTGCCCTATTTGTACCCATATCCAATTCAGGTTGGACCCCAGGCTTTCGTCCCAGGTCCGCCTACTGTTGTTATTTTATTCGAGATCACCATGCTCGGTATGTTGCTCTCCACTTTCCTCGGTGTATTCCTCGATAGTTACTTTCCCAACTATCGCCCGATGGAATATGTCAAAGAAGTCAGCGACGGAAAAATTGCTGTTTTCTTTATATGTCCCGAAGAGAGCAAGGAAAAATTCACCAAAGCCATGACCGCCCTCGGCGCGGAAAAGGTTGAGGTTGCGGAGGTAGAACACCTATGAGATTGTTCAAGCAGCTTGTAGCCGTATTTGCAGTCCTTGGCGTGCTGATAGGCGCGTTGATGATATTCGCTTATGATGTGATCAAAATTGACTGGGTCGTGTTCATGGAGATCCAGGATTCTTATGGCACCCAGGAGCAACCCCGATCCGTCCCAGCACGTTCCATTCCGGTGGAAGGCCCCGCCTACATTCCTGGCACGGGTGCGCCTCTCAATCCAGTGCCTGCTGATGAGATCTCATTTACACGAGGTGCAGAACTATATTCCATTCATTGCCAGATGTGTCATGGTGAGGATGGACAGGGAAATGGAACGATTGCGGCTTTTCTCGTCAAGAAAAAGCCCGCCAACCTGACCAGCGAACTGGTTCAAAGCAAAAGCGATGGGAGTCTTTTCCTGACCATTTCAAATGGCATATTTAACCCAAACAACAGCTTGTTCCCGGATATACAATTCTCCGGTCAAATGCCGCCGCTTAATGAAAACCTAACTGTGCGTGAGCGCTGGGATGTAGTGAATTACATCCGCACGCTAACAACGGTAGCAGGGCAATAGGGAGGTATTTCTCATGACTGACGATGTAAGAAAATATATCTATGGCACATTGGTCGTTTTTGTCTTTGGACTCCTGGCATGGATCAGCTTTATCTATGTCAATGCTTGTGGATTTACATTAACTTGTAATCGCGGCGCATTTGTAGTTGAACGAACGCCCATTCCAACCCTTATTCCGGCCACCCTGCCCGCCATGCAAACCACCATTGGTGAAGTTGCCATTCCCGACCAATGCAGTGTCGCCGCAGTGGATTTAATCGGTGGATGGGTTGCCGCTGGTTCCTCTGAAACGGATGTGTTCCAATTTGTGGATATCAACGGACATAATTGTGAATCCACTTTTGAAGAAGTGAAGCTTCTTTTTATCGAAGGCAACCTTTGGTATTCAGGCTCGCTTTCCTGTGTTTCCTGTCACTCAGTGGATGTGGCTGTCTCCCCCGCACAATTGGATCTGAGCAGTTACGCGGGCATAAGAGCCGGTTCACGCCGCGCCGACGCCGAATCCAATGGCACAGACATTCTCGGCTCTGGCAACTGGGGATCATCCCTATTGTATGAATTCATTGCCGCTACCCATGCGGATACGCCCGGTCATACCGAAGCGATCGCTGATCTGGTGATTTTTGCGGGTAAACCGCTCCCACCAGCGATTCTAACAACAACCCCGACACCGTAATCGGTGGAAATCAAAAAAGACTTGATCAAACGCTCAAGTCTTTTTTTGTTGAATATTTCCATAACCAGATAAGAAAATACCCGATCCCTCAGCGGAGGTGCATATCCTAAAAGGAAAACACCCCAACTATGAGGCATTTTTTTCTGGCGGAGAGGGCGGGATTCGAATATTATCCCCTCAATGGGGGCGCGAGAACCTAAATAAGGAAAACGCCCCAACTATGAGGCATTTTTTTCTGGCGGAGAGGGCGGGATTCGAACCCGCGAACCTTTGTGGGTTACACGCTTTCCAAGCGTGCGCGCTAAGCCAGACTACGCGACCTCTCCATTTTTAGTTCAAGCGGGCAAATTATACCATGTGTCATTATTCCTTTCGAATTGCGAATTGCATCACGGTAAATGTTACTTCTCCTCTGTAGGCAAGCGCTCTCAAAGTAATCCCTTTGACACGGTGAGCGAAAGTCGAACCGTCAGGACACCGCCACTACCATATCATCCCCGTCATGTACGTACACGTGGACCGTGACTCGGTCTGCGCAGCAAGACCCGCTTGATCAAAACCGACGTGGACAATTAGTTCGACAAAGCAAAACTCCTCACTGGCCGGGATCTGGCGTTGGAAATCCGGAAGGCAGTGCGCGAGAATATTGACTTAAAATCTCAATCATCCTTTAGGAACTGAGTGTATAGATCACCTAATAATCGTTCAAGGTAAGGCGTGACCTGCCAAAACTCTTTCAGTTTTTTATATTCATCAATCCAACGAGCGTTTCCTGCGGATGAGGTCTTCACAGAGCGGATCATCAGGTTTTTGGTGGTGTGTTCAATGGGGACAAATTGTGTCACGTCGGTGTGATAGCCCATGATGCGTAAAATGGCGGCGCGGAAGGTATCTGTCAGAATATCTCCCATGCGTTCAAACAGAATGCCGTGATTGAAAATTGGCAACAATGGGGTTGGCGCGGGGACATGAGACAACTGCACCTGCAGTTCGTGTTGACAACAAGGCGCGCACAGGATCAATTTGGATTCCCAACGGATGCCTTGAGCGATTGCATCATCGGTTGCAGTATCGCAGGCATGCAAGGCAAGAACCACTTCAGGCTTTGTCTCTGGTTGGAAGCCTGATATCTGCCCAACCTCAAAAGTGAGCTGACCCCACCCTAACGATTTGGCTTTCTCCTGATGGCGTTCGATCAGATCCGCTTTAATATCCGCACCCACCACATGAGCGTCCAGGCTTAGAATGTCGTGAAGATAATAGTAGATCGCGAAAGTGAGATATGCATTCCCACAACCAAAGTCCACGATATGGACTGGCTTCTCTTTATAGCCATCAAAGAAATCGATATCATCTATCAGGCGCAGAAACTCGTTAATCTGCGTATATTTCCTTTGCATACCCGCTTTGATCCTGCTGTCCCGCGTCATGATGCCGACTGCTTTCAGGAACGGTTCTGCATTATCCACTGACAGGATCCTTTTTTTCTGGCGATTATGAGTTAGATTTGCGACGACGGGGGTGGAGGTTTTGAGTTCATTCACCAAAATCTTCCCCTTTTTAGATATATTGATTTGAAGATTACTGGTATGGTTCTCGATAAATATATTCCTAAAAGGAAGCGCCAACAACTCATCCACTTTGGATGCGGCTTTGTCAAGTTCGAAATTCCTGGTGATATCTTTTTTCTCGTCAAAATAGGAGAATTGAAGATTAATGGCACCTTTGATCTCCACCGGGCGCACCACAACTTTGAGCCACTCCACAGTTGACCCTTTCTGCCGTCCACTAAAAATTGCCCGCACAAATGTTTTGCGGGCTAATATGCGTTCCCGAATCATCTTATTATGATCTTGATCCATGGATTTTACTCTTTTCATTGGAAGTATATCATTTGTTATTTCGCTACAATCCTCCCAGCGGACCATTCAAATCCGCGCTCAAACCAGAAGCCCATTGCCAAGTCTCACCCCAAATCCGACCACGATGCAAACTGAATCCGCATAAATAATTTCAATGTCGCATTTGGGGGGCCACAGGGTGCTACGCAAAGATGTCTGACAGGGCAGAGGGGCACCACCCACCCTACACTCTCTAACAATGTGGGCGGCTCACATGATCTACCAGCAACATAGGCTTCATCCTTACCCCTTTTGCAAAGTAGTCATAAGTAGTGCAGACTTATATCTATATTGATTTATTGATTTGCCTATATGGGATGAATCTTTCCTTATGGACCTTTCTCTTGATTCTGAGACAATCATCGCATAATCTGATTGTTGCAACTGCATTCTTTTGCATGAATTTATCTACCAACTGATAGTCATGGGCTGGATCGTCGCCACAGATTGAGCAAACATCAAGCCTTCCTAAAGTCTCAATAACCATCCTTGTTATTGTTGCTTTACTTGGGTCAAAAGCTTCTAATGCTCTAAACCATTCAGGTGAATGAGGCTTAAAATAAAATGGCATATTCAATTCTCCTCAAAACAAATCATTGTTGTAAAAAACGCCGATTGACATCATACCGAACAAATGTTCTATTGTCAAGAGGCGCCATGGCACTACTGTTTAGGATGTAATCAAAAGAATAAAAGTTTGGCTAAGGTTTGCATCCACAATGCTATAATTGGTATATGACAACCAATAAGGATTTGAAGTTCTATCGCGAACGATGGAATGCCGTTGCAGAAATCGAACGGCAGGAATTGCGCGCCATGTCTATTGAAAAACATTGGAAGCAGATCAATAATCTCGTTCGATTTGCAATTGAAAATGGATTAACACGCGGCGATGATGATAGTGAGATGGCTATTTTTCTTCGTTGGGCAAAGATGAAGGCGACAGTATGAAGTTGCACAAAGATATAGAACCTTTTCGAGCGACAATAGAAGCCATTCAACGGTTACTTGCAAAGTTTGACAATCGCGGCGTAATTATCGGCGGGATTGCTGTTGGCTTTTTAGGCAGACCGCGATTAACAGAAGATGTGGATGCAATGTTCCTGCTTTCCACGCATGACATTCATAAATTTCTGGAAGCTGCAAAAACTGAAAATATTCAGCCCAGAATTCCAAACGCAGAAGAATTCGCTCGCAAAAACCGTGTTTTGCTATTACAACATTCCCCTACTGAAACGAATATCGATATTTCCCTCGGTATTTTGCTCTTTGAAGAAGAAATGGTCGAGAGAGGAATTGTACAATCAACAAGCACATTGTCAGTCCGCCTCCCTACGCCAGAAGATCTGATCATCATGAAGGCGATTGCTCATCGTCCAAAGGACTTGGAAGATATTCGGACAATCGTGGATAAAAATCCAACCCTTGATATCGCCCGCATTGAGCATTGGGTCAAGTCCTTTGCGGAAGTTCTTGAAATGCCCAGTCTATGGGACGACATCGCCGAGATATTCAGGGAATAGAATTGACAACTCCGAAGCCAAAAACTTCGGAGTTTATTTTTATCCATTTCCACATGTCTCCCCCAAATTCGACGACGAGTCACACTGAATCCACATAAATAATTTCAATGTCATATTTGAGGAAGGTGCCCAAAGGGGAAAGGACAGAGATGGCTACACACCCTATCAATGTGGGCTGTTATTATCATCTTCTCTGTCACTAAAAAATAGAAGATCCGAAGCCCACAACTTCGGATTTGTAATTGCCGGGATGGGTGATTTACTTTTCCAAATATCCTAACGCGGCTTCCAAAAATTCCCGCGCTTGATTGATCATGTTCGCGACAGCGCCCATTTCGATTTTTGTATCTACGTGATAATCGCCAATAAGACGTGTATCAAACCCCTCAATTAGCCAGCGATGGAATTTCTGGTTAAGCAGTTTTGTTTTGGAATATTCTTTTCCGTACGCGCCAATGACATCTCCATGTTTGCTGAATTGAAGTTCCTTTTCATTCAACAAGGCTTCTGCAATATAAAACAGAGCATAGTATGCCCGACCTGCAGCAACGTCGGTTTTTCCATGATTGAGCAGAAGTTCTGCGCTTTCGATCGTGTCAATCGCTTTATCCAGTAATTTGCGGGTGTAATCGTTCATGCTGGCACACCTTCTTTGTGGATATTACGAAGCACAGGCATATCTGATTCCTTCCATTGAATTTCCTTCATGATCAAACGGCTGACTGTAACATCGTATTCAAGGGAAATATCACTGGCAAGTTCTGTAGACTGCCGTAATTCTTCCCAATAATTCCTGTAATCTTTGAGCAAAATCATCACATCCACATCCGAGCCTTGACGATAATCTCCGCGCGCATAGGACCCGTACAAGTAGACGGCTTTCAGCCTGTCCCCATAAATGCGGACAAGCCCTGCCTTCAACTCTTTCATCAGTTTCCTGATACGTAGTGGTACTTTCCTGTTCATGCGCTTATTTTACCTTTTTTGCCCCGACGCCGCGCAGTCCGTTTGCATCCATTTGTCTGTTTCAAAATCCGTTGACAACCATGACGCATTTGAGGGAGTTGCCTGTTAGAACGGAGAGGACTTGCACAAGCACGGACATGATCCCTGTGACCGCCACTCCCAGCGTGGACAGTAAAACATCGGGCGCGAACAAAGCGAATACCCCCGCCAACCCAAGGATAAGACTACTGGATGTCATTAATAGTTTTGTATTTATAAAATACTCTTACTGGTAAAGACGGCGAGATTGTTGCTCATTCCGTAGCTACTCGCCTCGTGTGTGAGGGAACATGGTTTTGTCCTACCTCAAGTACCAAAACGGGTTTGCGGGTTTATAAACAGGTA
>DATEDD010000156.1:0-8554 GCA_035286565.1 Anaerolineales bacterium | reverse complement strand
CGTTCGCTATGTTGTCACAAGGGAACACCCATTTCCATCACTGCAAGGCTGGTAATTCCCACAAATAGCCTCTTCGAACCTGCAAATTCTGCAAATGACTGTGCTCCTTGCATCCAAGGAGTGTTGTTGTCCTGCCATGAATCCTGAATGATAGGGATACACACAATCCAAAAGTTAATTGGTACTCGGTAAGAAATACAGGGTGTCTTTGAAAGCTTCTCTCAAGAGTGGCAGCAAATTAAAGCTACCAATTATAGGAACTAGCGCGGTACAAGTCTGACAGGCCTAAATTCGTATCCGTATATCAGATATCTACCACGCTGGGAATATTGTTGATGTCTTTTTGCTTTTCCTTACCCTTCCGCTTACTCACACTTTATATATCATCATCCAAGTTATCATCCATACTGCCGAGAAGATCGCTTGGGTCAAACGGCGGTTCGTTGGGGTCATATCTCGGTGGCATGGAGGGCGGCTTGATGTTACGCGTCCAACGGTGTCTGTGCTCCATCTCTTCTATCATCTCTTTCATGTCTTCATCGTCCGTGTCTCTCTCGAACCTTCGGATTTGTTTCTTTACCCAATCGGCAGGCTCGCCCGGCTGACCCTCGTCATTATCGAGAAAACTCCAATCCACAATGCTGGATGCGGTCTTTTGCTTTTCTTCGGGAATGGTTGCGTTGAACAGTTTTGCCAGTTTCGGATCAATGCTCGGATGATACGGCTCAATGCGTTTCTTTTGATTTTCGGTGCGAACGCGGCGAATCTCTTCATCGGCGGTGGGCACGGACGGGTCGATGAATTGCATCATACGGTTGTAGCGTGAGCCATTTCCCGCAGGAGGAATCCACGGAATGCGATAGGCGTTGTCGCGCCACCAAACGACTTCGGCCAGCAGGCGTCTTGCATCCGCGTCATCGAAACGTGAGCATAATTCGCCAAGCGCCTCCGCCGCATCCGCGAAGAATCCGAGATCGGCATAGGTTTTGCCAATCCACAACAATGCGGTGCGCGGATCGCTGGTTTTGTTGAGCGCATCTGCGAAGATAGACCACGCGTAATCGGTACATTCCTCATCGCCGAGACAGTACGCGCCAAGCAATTCCATTTTGCCTTCTTCGAGAATTTTCGCAACATCAGGAATGCTATCCCTTTCTACTTTGTGTCCCTTTCGATATTCGCGCTCCCAGCCTTCCCAGCGCCTCATGAACCGGAACGAGAGCGCCAGCCTACGGCGTTGTTGCCAGGGGCGGTCATCCCATTCATCAATGTTCCGTTGAAAGGCAAGAACATCAAAACATATTCCCGCCGCGTCGGCTTGCGCCGCGTGCCACTGGCCCTCCGCTCGCGCGCGGGCGAGCATTTTATGAACGTAATCAGGATATTCGGGCATAAGTTTCAATCCTGACAGGAAATGATATACAACATTCGCAAGATTTTCAATTCGTCATAATTCAATACCCCATTCAATTTATCGTACACGGGCTTGAGAAAGGTTGGGCTAAGTTCATCGAATGCGGCAAAGGCGGCTTGTTTTTGTTCGGGTGCAGCATAGATCAGTGCTTGCAGGTCTTCGCCGTTTCGCAGGATGTTGCCTGCTGAAAGGTATCGCGTCAAGTGGTCAAGGACTGTTCCCAATGTGACCTGATAACGTTCCATCAGGCTTTGAATTGTATCTCCCGCGTTGTAAGCTTCACCAACGATCACATAACGGCGATTCGAGTCGCTCTTATCTCGAAAGGATTCTTTTTGCTGTTCCTTGATTCCATGCTCATCACAATAGGATTTGATCACCTTCAAAAACGCATCACCATATTGCCGTGCCTTCACCTGTCCGACGCCGGAGATCGTAAGCAGGCTTTCAAACGATTGTGGATAATATGCTGACATTTCCACAAGCGTCTTATCAGAAAATATGACATATGGCGGAACGCCTGCTTGATCTGCCATCTCCTTGCGCTTTTGGCGAAGCAATGCAAATAACGCATTGTTGTACTCCAGCTCTTCTTTTCTCTTTCCCTCTTTCTTGACACGCTGCGCCGCCTCCAGGACTACGCCCATGATTTGCGTGCGGGTCTTGAGCGCCTCCAATGCCCTTGCAGTGAGACTCAGTGTGTGATATTCGCCGTCCTGATTCAAATATCCCATCTGTACGAGTTGGTGAGCGAGATGCATCCATTGTTTCTTTGTCAATTCCGAGCCAATGCCATAGGTAGAAAGTTTGTCGTGATTCCAACGCAAGACCTTTTCACTTTTTGAGCCGAGCAAAATATCCACGATATGACCTGCGCCGAATCGTTCGCCGGCGCGTTCGACGCAGGAGAGGATTTTCTGCGCGAAGATTGTAATATCTGTCAGCGCGGTGGGGGCGGAGGTGCAATTGTCGCAGTTGGAGCAATTGTCGGCAAGGAATGATTCGCCGAAGTAGCTGAGTAGCGGTTTGCGGCGGCAGAATGTCTCGTCTTCGATGTAACGTACCATGGCACTCAGATGCTGGATGGCAACGCGTCTCTCTTCGCCTTTCTTCTGGTCAATAAAGTAGTTGATCTTGGAAACATCCGAATAACTATGGAGGAGGAGACAGTGCGCGGGCAGACCGTCGCGTCCTGCCCGGCCGATTTCTTGATAATAACTTTCGATGCTCTTGGGCAAATCGAAGTGAATGACAAAACGTACATTGGGTTTGTTGATGCCCATGCCGAACGCGATGGTAGCAACGATGATTTGCGTGTCGTCGCGGATGAAGGCTTCCTGATTCCTTCGCCGCTCCGAATCTTCCAGACCTGCGTGATAGGGACGAACAGAATGCCCTCGTGACGCGAGATACGTAGAGAGATCATCCACCTGCCTTCGCGAGAAGCAATAGATGATGCCAGACTGGTCTTTGTAGCGCTCGAGCATTTGGATGGTCTGTCGAATGGGGTCGCGTTTGGGAACAACTTGAATGAAAAGATTCTCGCGATTGAAACTGGCTACGAATTCATTGGTAGTCGCGAATTTAAGCGTGGCACGAATATCCTGTCTGACGCGCGTGGTGGCTGTGGCGGTGAGCGCGAGACAGACCGCATTTGGGAATCGCTTTCGCGCATCGACGAGCTGGCGATATTCGGGGCGAAAGTCATGACCCCACTCCGAGATGCAGTGGGCTTCATCGATCGTAAGCAGGTCAATTTTCAATCCCGCGAGAAGCAGGAGGATGCGCGGGGTGAGCAGGGTCTCGGGCGCGACATATAACAACTTCACTTTGCCGCGCTTCACGTACTCCATGTTCTCCTGATATTCCTGCGGCGCGAGTGAACTATTGAGGAACAAGGCAGGAACGCCGAAGGCGCGCAATTGCTCCACCTGATCTTTCATTAATGAGATGAGGGGTGAGACCACGACAGTGAGCCCGTCGAAAAGAAGCGACGGGATTTGATAACACAACGATTTGCCCCCGCCTGTAGGCATGACGGCGAGCGTGTCACGCCGCGACAACACATTCTCGATGACTTCGCGTTGAAGCAGGCGAAAGGAATCGTAGCCGAACGTCTCTTTGAGGATGGATGCAGGGGTGGGCGATGAAAAGCCTAAGTGGGCATAGAGGGAGGAGGGGATGGACATGCTCAAAAGTATAACGATGATTCTCCTGGTGGGGCCTTACATTCTAAAAACAAATTTGGCCTGCCAAAATTGGCAAGGTGACGGAACGTTACGCAACCGCGCTCTGGATTCTTGTACCACTACAGTCTGGGATCTGTCCGCCCAAATTCTCGATCAATCAGCCGGACAAGGGACGACTATAGAACTTGTTACATCAAATCTGAATTGCTTCCTGCTCCAACTTTAGTCCACGTTTGAGAAGATGTTCGATGGTTGGCTGGATGTCTTTCAGGTTGGGGTTAAAGATGAGATGTTTGAGGTTGCGCGCGTCAGATTGGGTGAGCGGGCGGGAGAGGTGGGCATACGCGTCAAAAGTGGCTATATCCATAAGATATGGCTGAATGCGCGGGCTGACTTGTTTGCGAAGTTGGGAGAGGATCTTGAAGCCGCCATAATCCATATCGGACCAGAGGTAGATCGGTATTTCCTTGGGAATGTGGCGGAGGAGGTAGCGGATGGAGGGAGAAGGATTGCCCATGAGGCAGATTGTTGCATGTTGCGTGGGATGTGTAACATTAGCGCGGAGGAATTCGTGGAAGGAGGTGAGGTTTTCGATGCAGAGGACTGATTCAGCGCGGATTGTGATGCATTGAATGGAAGCGATTTGAGAGGCGGGGAATCCTACGGAAGGTACGAAGGGATCAAGGTTGATGATCTGACCGTCGATGTCGGTGAATTCCCATCTTCCAGCCAGGTGGACATAGCCAGGGTTTGCAACGAGGTTGAGCTCACGCAGGAGATCCTCATTAGTGAGAGATTTCCATTCGGGGTTGGCGCGGCGAGCGAGACGAACAAGAGAGGGTTTGAGGTCTACAAAACGTTTGGAATCGTTGAAGATGCGAACGCTGAAAACTCGGTAGGGAGTTTCCGCTGTCAGTGTGGGTAATGCCTGTAAAGCAGCCAGCAGGTCAATGTTCAGGTTTGAGTCGGTGAAACTGAAAGGGGATGGGGATTTTCCGGCGTGGAGTTGGTTCAGGATGTAGTCCAACGCGCGGGCGCGCCAGTCATCTTTTTGAAAACGGAATTTTTCAGCGAGGAGGAGGGATTCGAGGCGGGCGCGATGATCTGAAATTGGTGTTCTATTGAGAAGGACGTAAAGCTGGGCGGGTAGTGTGTTGTGTGGTTCGTGTTCTATCGGGAGCGTGATGGAATGGAGGAGGTGATTGGTTTCGCCTGGCAACCAGGCAAGACGCAATAGTCCTTGCTGTTCAAGGGTTTGTAATTGATTGTTAGCAGTGAGGCGCGGTTCGGGGTCGAATTGTGAGAAATAAGTGGGGAGAGGCAGATCGGTGAGAAAAACTTTTATGAGGCGTGGTGCATGTCGCGGCTCTTCGTCTTCTCTCAGAGCAGGAGTGCTTTTGGTGCGGTTCTCGAATTTATCGAGGAGCGCGTTGAGGATGGCTTCGACATCAGGGGAAGGGGCGAATGAGATTTCCATGTTTTTACGATACACGCTACACGAGTCACTGGTTACTGATGACTGGTTACTGAGTTTCCAACTCTCTCATCATCTCGCTCTTGTCAATCTCAATCACGAACGCGTGGCTGTTTTTGCGGACGACGGTGCAGACGGTATCCACAAAAGGAAGCAGGGAGCCAGACTTGTCAGGAGGTGTAGCGAGCAGAACTTGGAGTCCCGCTTCGCGCATGAACTGAAGGGCGCTGGCGGTGCGGGCAGTGTCCATTTTACTGAAGGCTTCATCGAAGAGCGCAAGACGAATGGTATCGGATGGGCGCGGCTGGTTGAGGCGATAGGCTTGTGCGAAGGAGGCGGCCATGGCAACATAGAAAGGTGTGGTGGTTTCGCCGCCCGATTTCTTGGCATTGATCTGGCTCAAGAGCGCGCGGTCGCCGTTGGGGTAATGGATGCGGATGTCGTATTGCAGGTAGGAGCGATAATCCTGTAATTCGCGCAGTTCAGCGGCGAGGGTATCACTGGTCTGGTTGTTGGCCGTCAGCCGCTCGAGAAGCAGATCCCAGGCCTGTTGGTGTTTCTGGCGAAAATCAGAATCAGAGAGCGACGCGCCTAAAACATTCTGGCTGTCCATAACCATGTCGTACATGAGTCGCAAATTGGATGCGGGCTGTGTGATGAATTCGTAGCGCTCGCCGCCGAAGCGCAATTGAGAGAGTGTGCTGTTGAGATAAGAGAGTTGCTGGCGCGCTTCTTCGATTTGCTCACGCAGGCGATGGATGAAGTTTTCAACGAGTTCCTGTTCGGCAAGGGCGCGTTGGTGGGCGATTTGGGCTTCGTATTGAGGGAGTTCGGAGTTGATGAGTTTCTCGCGTTCGGTCGTGTAGCGTGTTGCATCTTCCGTATCATCGTAGCCGAAGTCATATTTCATGGAATAGGCTTGCTTGGCTTCGCGCAGGCGGTCACGGTTGCGCGACTCGGCAGTCTGGTAGTCGCCTTCGTAGCGTTCGGCATTTTGCACGATGACATCCACAGGCTGGCGTTCCAATCGACGCGTAAGTTCTTTTTCGATTTCAACGCGGAGGTCATCGTCCGCCCCTTCGCTGGCGAGGAAATTTTCCGCGTTTTGGATGGACGCGTCTATCTCGCGCTCGAGGCGGGGGATTTCGACTTCGGCAAGATTCTTTGCTTCGGATTCCAGCCCTCCGATTCGACGCTCGACCGAACCTGTTTCCGCTTGAAGACGTGTAAACTCCGCCTGATGCCGTTCCACATCTGCTTTCAAAGTTTCTGCGGTGTGCAAGTCGAGTTGCTCCAATTCTTTTGTGAGAGAGGCGTGTTGCGTGTTGCGTTCGGGAAGGATGGTGAGGGCTTCAAGGGCGTGTTCGAGTTCGATGAGTGGACGAGTCTTATCGCGGGTGAGGGCGAGACGTTCGCGCAAGGCATGGTCACGTTCGTTGAGCGCAATCACCTCCTTTGATATTTCATCCAGTCTCTGCTGGCGGCTTTCAATTTGACGCGGGGTTGCGCGCGCGCCGATGAACCAGCGTCTGTAGACCTGTGGATTGAGGTGGCTGTCCGTGTAGTTGCGGCGGACGAAGCATTCGCGCGTCACGGCTGTCCGATGATTACGAAGGTCTTCTAGGGCGTCGCATTTGATGTAATGACCAAGCAATAAATCCATAAATGCGCGGGCGGCGGGATTTTCGGTTTTTACTTCCGATGCGAGTGAAGTGGAGCGTTTTATGTGTTCCGTTTTGTTGGCAAGAATGCGTTCTGTATCTAACAGAGCAACACCGTGAAGATTGTCTTTGTGTCTGCGTTCGCGGTAGAGTTTCATGGCCGCGTCGTAGTGAGCGGGCGGGACAAGGAGGGTGAAGCGGTTGAGGCCAAGTAGCCCTTCTACGGCGTCCTGCCATTCTTTGTTGGGAATATTCAATTGATCGCAGAGAAATACGACTTCTTCACTGGAGAGTCCGAGCTCGGCGCGCAGGAGACGGCGCAGGCGCGTGGCATTCGGCGCTTCGCTTTCGTAACTGATTTCGCGGTCGCCTGTGCAGAGTTTGCGGATTTCGTCTTCTAACTGAGAGGCTTCTTCACGTAGAGCGGTAGATTTCTCATTCAGGATGACTTGCTCGCGAGAGTACTCTTGGGCGAGTGTGGCAAGGGCGGATTGATATTCTTGAATCGTGTTGCGTGATGCGCCTTCCGTTTTTGACATCTTTGGTTTTGCGATGAAGGTTTCAAGTTCTGAGGGAATTGGGTGACTGTCAGCGATGAGGAGTTTGTGAAGTTTTTTTGCATCTGCGCGTTCCTTGGTAAGGTTTGTTTCAATGTCAGTTTGGCGTTGGCGGAGGATGCTGAGTTCCGCTTCGATTGCTGCAAGCTTCTCGCGCAGGTCGCGTTCTTTGATGGCAGATTGGTCGGATTGCAGGGCAAGTTTCGCGTCAATGAGGGCGGTTTCAGCAAATTTGAGGTGGGTTGCCAGTTGGTCGCGATCCATTTCGGCGCGATGAAGGGCAAGGTGGGTTTCGTCAAGCTTGAAGCGCGCGTTCTTCAGTTCGGCCCTGTGGAGTTCTCCACCAGCGCGACGGGCGATATATCCGTTGGTGATCCTGCGGCGGCGGTTTGCGGCGCGTTCTTTGTCGAGTTCATCGATCTTGTTGAGGGATTCGATACGGTCGCGCACGTCGGCGGCAAGGCTTTCGAAGTGACGCAGGGTGTCGAGCTGCTCTTGCAGATTTTTTACATCCAGCAGGTTTTCATCCAGCAGGTAGTTGTGGACGAAGGAGCGGATGTCGGTGAGAGGGCTGAAGGCGAGTCCCTTGACGATTTTGGCAGGGAAGGAATCTTTCAGTTGGCCGAGTCGATTGAGGAGATGGACGCGGTAATCTTCCAGACGAGAAAATGTCTGGGCGCGCGAAGCAGGTGGCAGGGCGAAATGATCGAGATGGCGCTTGAAGGCGCGGGTGTCGAAGAGGCGTCCGTTTGAATCTGCTTGAAAAAACCAGCGGTCATCCAAACCTGCGTTGTGGACGATGAAGTAGATGACATCGGGCGCGTGTCCGTCTTCGTAGGCGTCAATGACCGCGCCGTGAGAAAAGAGTGTGCCATCGGGGTTGCGAAATTCGAGGGCGACCACGCCCGTGGCATCGCCGCGCAAGAAACGCTGGCCCTCGGTTCCCAATTCGCCGCGCACGTAACCGGCAAGAGTGCGCTTGCCGCCCGCCAGCGCCGCCTGGTTGAAACGCACGTCACGCTGACCGCCGACGAGGGCGAATTGCACGGCGTCGAGGACGGTGGATTTGCCTGCGCCATTGATGCCGATAAAGTAGGTGCTTCCCTGACAATCAATAGTTGTGTTCTCGAACAGATGCCAGTTGATGAGGCGGATTTTGATGAGGGTTTTCATCGCGTTTCCTTTCGCGGTTCGGTTTTGGAAAAGTTTCGTGTTGTGTCCCTTCGACAGTGCTCAGGGCAAGGTTATGTAAATGAGGT
>DATEDD010000155.1:0-4435 GCA_035286565.1 Anaerolineales bacterium | reverse complement strand
TGTGATTCCCGTTATAAACTTTTTTTCATCTTAATCTGAATGGAAAGGCGGCTTACTGATGATGAGCCTTGGTTTGCGGTGATTTCTTTGCTATCAGCGCTATCGGCTAAACTCAAGCCAAAATCATATTGAGAATTGCTGGTTGAGTCTGACGCGCTAAAGACTGTCCATTTTTTGCGCCTGTTTTTTTACTGCTATTAATTCATCTCTGCGCCTCTTCAACAACATTGCTATGCGTTCATACTTTTCCCGTGAAAGCGGATATGACCAGGCCAGGATGATTGTCCCCAATAATATCGCCACGCCGATAAATGAAACCATCAAGCGGATGGAGAGCAGCGCGGAATCGGGCTGAGTGAATTGAGTCACACCATCAGGCGGAGATTGATAGCCAGACCAGCCCAAAATTTGCAAAGTAACAAAGATGACCAGCGCCCCTGTCAACTTACGGATCAGGGTGCGGATGCCGTAATAAATTCCCTCCTGCCTGCGGCCTGTGCGCAGTTCGTCCCAGTCGATCACGTCGGGCAAAATGGAGTCGGGCAAAATGTAGGCGGCCGAAACACCGATGCCTGCCAGCGCGGCGATGACCAGCAGGTAGGTCACTTCACCAGGCTGAATCGTGAAGATCATGGCCTGCACAATGATCCAGGCGGCCATGCCCGCGATATAGGCCTGGATCTTGTTGTATCGTTTTGCAAACCATAACCAGAATGGCACGAATAAAATACAGACCAGCATCAACACGCCAAAGAAAGCAGATTCAAGCGCGAGGTCAACGCCGAAGATGGTGATCTTCGCCAGCAAATCCCCCCCTGCCACCCAATACAATAAAAAGAATGGAAAGGTGATGACAACCATATCCACAGCCGACCAGTTGAACATGTAAATGCCCGCCGCATAACGGAAGGGGATATTCTGCCAGGCATGACGCAAGGTTTCTCGAAAAGGGATTGACTCCTGCTGTTCTTCTGCATAGCGTTCGCGCACGAACAAGCCAATGAAGAAAATCGGAAGCGAACCCACCGCGCCGAAGACGGCGCCAGCCAGCAAAAATCCCTGTTGTTGTGAACCGCCGCCGATAATGACCGCATCCACGATCATGGGCGCGGCAATCACAATCGTCATGGCGGATAATAACTGGAAGACGGTGCGAAAACTTGAAAGCGAAGTGCGTTCGTCGTAGTCCTGGGTCAGTTCGGGAGTCAAGGCAAGATACGGCATTGCCACGAGTGTGGTCAATGTGTCAGAGATCATAAAAGCGAGAGTCACATAAATCAGGAGACCGATCTGGCTATCCCAATTGGGCGCAGACCAAAGCATCATAAAACTGAATCCGAATGGAAAGGCAAACCACAACAGGAAAGGACGCCTGCGCCCGAGCTTTGATTTCATGCGGTCGCTCAGGGTGCCAATGAGCGGGTCGTTGACGGCGTCCCACACAATTCCCACCAGCGCGCCAATGGATGCAAGCCGCGGTTCAATACCGACCACGTCCGTAAGGTATAACGCATAAAAAATCGAACGCATCATACCAATGCCGGCAATCCCCCAATCGCCGGAACCATATAAAAGTTTTAACCACAAGGGAAGTTTATGTTTCATACAAAAAAATTCTTGTTAAAGAATTCGGCAAGTGTAGCATGAAATGACAAATATTCTTTCCGGTCGTGATAAATCTTTATTACTCTGTGACCTTACGCACCCTCACCCTAGCCCTCTCCCGAAGGGAGAGGGGACTCCCTTCCCCTGCGGGGGAAGGGTTGGGGATGAGGGAGAACATTGCGTAAGGTGCGTTACTCACACTCCTCGCTCGAGTCAAAAGTTATTGAGCATTTGGGGATAAAATAGACCTCATGCCTTCGCTTGCAGATAAACTCAAATCCCTCGGCGTTAAAGTAGGGACTTCGCATCTCGCTTCGCGCCCGCCTGAAATTGCCAGCCACACAATCGACTCTGTCGTGGCCGGGAGTTTTCTCTCCACCCCGCGCGGTGAGGCTTTTGTCGCAGAGCAAATCTTTGAAAAAGATTATCTGCATGGAAAGGTGTCTCATCTTTCTTCCTTCCCTCTTTCTTTAATTTCTGAATGGGCAAACGACCCGCGTATCTCCAATCTCCCAATTTCCAAGTTTGCTTTTCTCGATACCGAAACATCCGGCATGGCCGGCGGCACTGGCACGTACGCATTTTTGATTGGGGCGGCGCGTTTTGTGGACGGCAAATTCGTTTTACAGCAATTCTTTCTGCGCGACCCATCCGAAGAACCCGCCATGCTGGAAGCCTTGATCCACTTCCTTGCGCCTTGCGAGGCATTGGTCACATTCAATGGGAAGTCATTCGACGCGCCTTTGCTCGTTACCCGTTACTCCCTGCATGGAATCCCCGTTCCATTTAAGAATTATGCGCACCTTGACCTGCTTCCGCTGGCCAGGCGTTTATGGCGGGACAGACTGTCCTCGCGCGCTTTGAAATATCTCGAAGAGCATGTGCTTGGTTTCACGCGCACCTCCGAGGAGGTGCCGGGGTATGAAATTCCCTGGCTGTATTTTGATTACCTGCGCACCGGGGATGCACGTCCGCTCGGCGGCGTGTTCTACCACAACGCCATGGACGTGGTGGCCATGGCGGCTTTGCTGGGTCACGTTAGCGAACTGCTGGCAGACCCATATAACGGCCGTGTGGAGCATGGACTCGATTTCATTGCGCTCGGAAAATTATTTGAAGACCTCGGCCATTGGGATGAGGCCGCCCGTCTGTTTGAGCGTGGACTCGAGCTTGCCCCTTCGACAGGCTCAGGGCAAGGGCTGGAAGAAGCAGATTTCGGCGTGGCCGTGAAGCGTTTATCCATCCTGCAAAAGAAGCGTGGAAACATGGAGCAAGCTCTGCGTTTGTGGGAGGCAGCCTCGCAGAAGGGTCATATCTATGCTCAGATTGAACTGGCGAAATATTACGAACATAAATTACGCGATGTAAAGGCATCCATAAAATGGGCGAGGTCGGCGCGCAGGGAAGTTGAACAGGCAGACCTGCCGGCCTACATTCGCAAACATTGGTTAAATGAAATTGATCACCGCCTGACGCGCCTGGCGCGTAAAGCGGGTTTATAATCGGACATCACGCTACTTGAGGAGCATACAATGGAAATTACTGTTTCACAGGAGCAGGGAAATGTCCCGGTGACCATACTGCAACTTGCCGGCCATTTGGATGGGCAGACGTATCAGGATTTGATCATGAAAGTCCAGCAGGTCTTCAATGGCGGCGCCAAAAATTTCATTTTGGATATGAGCGAGTTGACTTATATCTCCAGCGCGGGGCTGGTGTCCTTGCATACGATCTCCCTGCTTGTGCGCGGCGAAGCGCCGCCCGACCCTGAGCAGGGCTGGTCTACCCTGAAGTCCATTGATAAAGCAGGGGATGGCGGCATACAAAAGAACATCAAACTGCTTAATCCGCGCCCTGAGATCACCAGTGTTTTGGACATGGTTGGTTTTTCAGAGTTCTTTGAAGTTTTCACGGACAAACAAAAAGCGATTGCATCTTATTAAGCAAGAAAGCTGGTAGTGATGCGGTCATGGCTGCATCGCTTTTGATTCAAAATTGTTCCTGATTTAATTCCAGAGGTCTGATGAAACGAAATACTGGTAATTTTGTAATTATTGCCCTTGTCCTTTTGAACCTTGTCGTATGGCTTGTGTTTCCCCCTGTGGACGACGGCCGTGAGAATTTCGCGCGCCAGTATGCCGCTGAAATCATTGGCTCGAACAACATTATTTTAATGGCCTGCTCGCTGTTCCTGGCCACGCGTCCAAAGTGGGCCGAAAAGTATTTCGGTGGGTTGGATAAAATGTACGTAACTCACCGTCACACCGGCACGGCCGCGTTCCTATTGATCTTCGCCCATGTGCTGACGGTGCCCATCACGACCACAGGCTGGAGACTCGGTAATTACCTGGGGGTCATGGCCTTCATGGGCATCGTCACGATTGTGCTGATCACGCTTGCGCCTCGCATTCCGTTTCTAAACAAGCTGACCGGCGGTGATTACAATGACTGGAAGAAGTTCAAGCGTTATATCGGGATCTTCTTCATCCTGGCCTTCATCCACGCGCTGACCGTTCCCAATCCGCTCGACGCGTTCATCGCCATCAACTGGGTGCAGATATTTTTTATCATCGGAACGGCCTCCTATCTTTACATCGAGGTCTTTGGGCAATTCTTCAAGAAATATTTACCTTACACTGTGGAAGCAGTCAATCATCCTAACCAATCCACCACTGAAGTTGTATTGCGCGCAAAAAAAGATCCGATTCAAAAACAGCGCGCAGGCCAATTTTTATTTGTGCGTTTTATGGAAAACGGATTGAACGAATCGCACCCCTTCACAATTTCCAGCGCGCCGCATGAAGATGTCCTGCGCCTGACGGTCAAAGCC
>DATEDD010000154.1:0-4054 GCA_035286565.1 Anaerolineales bacterium | reverse complement strand
CCGCCAGCCATAACCCGCCCACTGACAATGGATTCAAAGTCCGCAATGAAACGGGCGGCGCGATTGACCCTGAAGGATTGAAGCAGATTGAGGCATCCATTCCTGATGACATTTCCAACGTTAGACGTTTAACGTTCAACGTTGGAGTTGAACAAGGCGTGATCGTTAAATTTGATGCAGCGACTCCGTACATTGAACATCTCACCCGCGACGGATTAATCGATCTGCAACCCATCAAAGATGCCGGTCTCACTGTCATGGTGGATGTCATGTGGGGCAACGGCATGGGATGGTTCCCACGTTTACTTGCGGGTGGTAAAACTCGCGTGATCGAAATTCATAACGTGCGAAATCCATCCTTCCCTGAGATGAAACGGCCTGAACCCATCCGCCCGAATATTGACGCGGGCTTGAAAGCAACGGTGAACAACAATGCCGATGTCCTCTTAATTTTGGATGGTGACGCAGACCGCTGCGGCATCGGCGATGAGAACGGCGAGTTCATCAACCAATTACGTGTGTTTGGCCTGCTGGCTTACTATATGCTTGAAATTCGCGGGAAACGCGGCGATATTGTAAAGACTCTGTCCACAACCGGCATGTTGAACAAACTTGGTGAGATTTACGGCGTGCCCGTCCATGAGACAGGTGTTGGATTTAAATTCGTTGCGCCGAAGATGACAGAGACCAACGCGCTCATCGGCGGCGAAGAAAGCGGCGGTTATGCCTTTCGTGGAAATGTCCCTGAGCGCGATGGGATTTTGGCTGGCTTGTACATGCTCGATTTCATGGTGAAGACAGGCAAGAAGCCAACCGAATTGCTCAAAGATTTATTCGCCAAAGTTGGCGGGGAGTATTTCTACGACCGCGTGGATAGTCCCTTCAGCGGCGATCCTGAGGCGCGCAAGAAGATCATCGTGGATAATAACCCTAAAACCCTCGGCGGATTGAAAGTGACTGAACTCATCACCGTGGACGGCTTCCAATATAAACTCGAAGATGGGGGCTGGATGCTAATCCGTTTTTCTGGAACAGAGCCAATCCTGCGAGTGTATTGCGAGACAAGACATGGCGATAAAGTCAAAGCAATTTTGGAAGATGGCTTAAAGGTTGCTGGGATAAAATAATCCGTTCGCACATTGGCAGGTTGAAATGTTTAACCGTTTCACCCTGCCAACTTTTTAACCTGCCAACATGTTAACCGATACCCACTGCCACCTCGATTATCATAAATTCGACGCTGACCGCGCGGAGGTGATCGCGCGCGCGGTTGATTCAGGGTTGATCCGCATGCTCGTGCCGGGACTCCACCACAGGTCCAGCAAAGAGGCGGTGCGCTTGGCAGAGTCAAATCCCAGCGTGTATGCGGCGGTTGGGTTCCATCCAACTTATTTGGAGGAATTCAAAGGGCAGACTTTTGACGAAGTTAAAAAACTCGCCAGTCATTCAAAAGTGGTTGCGGTCGGCGAGATCGGCATTGATTATTATTGGGTGAAGGAAAATGAAAAGCGTGCGTTTCAATGCGACGTTCTCAGACAACAATTGCAATTTGCAAAAGAAATCAATAAGCCTGTCATCATTCACATGCGCGAGGAGAATGATGCATGGTTTGGTGAAGCCTCGCAAGACCTGTTAAAAATTTTGGAGGTATGGCAAAGCAGTTTGCACACCTGCCTTGGCGGGCGGTGCCAGGGAGGCAGGCTCGCAGAAAATCCTGGCGTTCTTCATTCCTTCAATGGCACGCTTGAAACTGCACAAAAGGCGCTTGCATTAAATTTTTACATCGGCGTCACAGGTCCTGTCACATATAAAAACGCGGATGAAAAGCGCGAAATTATCAAGCAATTACCAATTACCAAATTACTAATTGAAACCGACGCTCCTTTTCTTTCTCCAGTGCCGCACCGGGGTAAAAGAAATGAACCTGCCTACGTCCGACATATTGCTGATAAAATTGCAGAAATCCATTTTAAAAGCCCTGCTGAGATCGCCAACATCACCACTGCCAACGCGGCGCGGCTCTTTGCATGGGGAGACTAATTTGAACGCGGTAACTTTTCTATCACCAGTAACAGAAGAAATTAAACTCGTTGAAGAACGAATGCGGATGCAAGCGGATGAAAGCCATCCCGACTTGCGCGCCGCTTTGGAGCATTTGCTTGCTGCGGGAGGTAAACGCGTCCGACCTACCCTCGGCTTGCTCATCGGAAATAGTTTGGGTGCACCCCTTGAAAAACTCGTCACCCTCGGCGCGGCGGTTGAATTATTGCACACAGCAACTTTAGTACATGATGATCTAATTGATGGCGCTTTGCTTCGCAGGGGCATGCCCACATTGAATGCGCGCTGGTCACCTCCCGCCACTGTATTGACTGGCGACTTCCTTTTTGCGCGCGCCGCCAAACTCGCCGCGGAAACTGATCATTTACCTTTGATGAAATTATTTTCCGAAACATTGGCGACCATCGTCAATGGCGAGCTCACGCAGATGTTCACCTCACGCGGACTCATCAACCGCGACAATTATTACAAACGCATTTACGCGAAGACCGCGTCATTGTTTGAGATGACTTCACGCGCGGCATCCATGGTCAGTCCTGTGGATGAAGCAACGATCGAATCCATGCGCGATTTTGGATATCAGATCGGCATGGCATTTCAGATCGTGGACGACATCCTCGACTTTAACGGCGAACAAGCCGCAGTAGGCAAACCGCTCGGCTCCGACTTACATAACGGGCTGGTTACCCTCCCAGCCATTTACTACGCTGAAGCAAACCCAAATGACCCCGATGTACTTTCCCTGCCCAACGGCGGCTGGACCAATACCGAGAACATGACGCGCCTCGTGGAGAACATCCGCGCAAGCAATTCATCACGTCAAGCCATGCTCGAAGCCGAACAACACATTGAGCGCGCCCTCGCAAAATTAGAATTCATTGAAGCCTGTGCCGAACGTGATGCGCTGGAAATTCTTGCAAAGTATATTGTGGATAGGAAGGTATAGTGATCAGTAATTAGTGAGCAAGTGATCAGTTCAACCCATAACGGAAAACCCACATATATCATCAAGTAGATACAACCTATTCATCCTTTATCTTTTATCTTTCATCCTTTTCACTTATGCCTAACCTACGAAAACCCTTCCGTATTAATGTGGGCTTCATTGCCCATGAGGAAATCGGACGCAGTCATGATTTCCCTTTCGAATTTGACAGGATCACCCTCAGCGATGAACTGGAACTGCGTAACTTCGACGGTATTGTCAATATCGGCAGGACGCCGCAGGGTTTGGTCGTGCAGGCAGATTTCTCCGCTGAAACCACGCTGGGATGCGTGCGCTGTCTGAATGAATTTGATCATGAACTCGATTGGGAATTTACCGAGTTATTTGCCTTCGACAAACGCTCCGAAACAGATTCTGGACTCATCCTTCCTGAAGATGGGCATATTGACCTTGCCACGCTCCTGTACGAGTACGCCCTTCTGGAAGTGCCCATCAGCCCCATTTGCAAACCCGATTGTGAGGGATTATGCGCCGAGTGCGGTCAAAACCTGAATGAGAAGGATTGCGGTCATCGCCCGGAACAGTCTGATTCGCCTTTTGCCAAACTGAAGGATCTTTTATAAATTCGTGGTACTGGAAATAACTAGAGTGTGTATGCAAATTAAATTTGTGTCACCCTGAACCGAAGCCCTGAACGAAGTGAAGGGGCAAGCGAAGGGTCTCGTTTTGCCCTAAATCGGGTGAATTCGGGCAAAGGTAGAGATTCTTCGTCGCTCCGCTCCTCAGAATGACATAGCTGTGTTGATTTTGCATACAGTCCCTAATCGAACATCCCACCAAATTTGAATGGATGTTGTGTCTAGTTATTTTTGGCTCTCCCGTTTTGGGCGGTAAAAAGCCTAAACGCTAAGTACACCACACCTGCCTAGCGGATGTTACAGGAAAGAACAGGATCGCTACCAATGGTTCCGATCATAGCACGGGAGAAACATGCAAAGTTCAGGGTTCATATTGAATGGAGCCAAGGTGGCGCGCTCGGCATTCTGA
>DATEDD010000153.1:0-3950 GCA_035286565.1 Anaerolineales bacterium | reverse complement strand
CTCGTCAGCAGGATTGGAAGCCAATACACTCTATTTTCAGGATTTTGTCCGTTACCTGATCGAGCACAACGCTCCGTTGGATGCCGTCTTCGCGTATGAATTGCGTAACGAAATGTTCTTTGATATGGACTTCGCACCTTTCTCCCTGACCTCCGGATTGATCACTGCTTTAAATGGCAAATCCTACGACATGTCAAATAGCGATGATAAGAAGCGCATGATCGATGAAAATATGGTGATTTGGATGGATAGTATCCGCGCCGCGATTCTTGAGCTTGACCCAACCGCGTTGGTTTCCGTTGGGTTTTTCTGGCCCCAGGAACCCAACCCTGCACGCCTCGGCGACCCGCGTTATGTCAATACTGCGTCCGCCATCTGGGAATCACAACTGGATTTCATTGACCTCCACCCTTATCCCGCCTCCGAATTGACCCTCGAACAGTACGTGGAAAACTTCGGCATGGAAGGTATGGAGGAAAAACCCATCATTATGGGTGAATTCGGCGCATCAACCCACGAGGTTCCATCGGTCGACAAGGCTGTACGAACCCTGATGAATTGGCAGGTGGATTCGTGTCAATATGGATTTGATGGCTGGCTCCTTTGGACCTGGGACATTTACGAAAACAATGAATTCTACAGTGCAATCAGCGATCAGGGACAAATTGGCGAAGCTCTTGCACCGATCAATCGTCCTGATCCTTGCCAATCGGCTCAATTTGATTTCCTCGAAACGAACATTGCGCTTAATGCAAAGGTAACTGCTTCGCGCTCCCTTGCGAACGAACCTTCATCAAACGCTGTAGACGGCACTGGGGCAAACTGGGGCTCGGGTGCTTTTCCTAAACAATGGATTGAAATTGACCTTGGTCAATCCTACACCATCAAGACAATCCGGCTCATGGTGGCGCAATACCCAGAAGGGAATACAGTACATCAAATACAGATCCGAAACCTGAATGGGAATTTCGAGCTGGTTCACACATTTGATGAATTTACGGTGGACAACCAAATATTAATCTATACTCCCGATATACCTCTATTAGATGTTCAATTCATCCGTATTACAACCATCAGCAGTCCATCATGGGTAGCCTGGAAAGAAATCGAGATCATCATCCCTTGATCTTTTATCCGTTTTATTGGTTTTGCCTTGAATAAAGAATTTAAAAAGATGCCAGAAATGATTATGGCCATTCCGTCCTACAGCAATTCTTATTCGTGGAGATAAGCGGATTGGGTGGTTGGGACCTCACCCCTGCCCCTCTCCTGAAAGGAGAGGGGGTACGCGCCTCGCATGGTCAGCCCACGGGCTTGCCCCTAGTGAAGTCCCCGACAGAGAGAGCCTGTCCCATTGATGGGCAGGCAGCTAATGGCACACTGCTAGAAATAATCTGCGAAAAATCGTAACTACTCAGCTTGATTCGAGGCGAAAAGCAAAAAACGGTGTTTAGAACAGCAATGAAGATGAAGCCAATGCCGAGCAAAGCAGATATCCGCGCCGCATATCATCAGGGGGTGGAAGCAGTGGTATTCCTGTTTCAAGCAACAATTTTAGATTTGACAGAACGCATTCAAAAACTGGAAGACCAGTTGATCAAAAACAGCAGCAATAGCGGAAAGCCGCCATCAAGCGACGGCTATGAAAAGCCTGCGCCCAAAAGTCGAAGGAAGCGTAGCGGGAAAAAGAGCGGCGGGCAAAAAGGACATGCTGGGCATACCTTGACGATGGTTGAGCAGCCAGACGTGATTGTAATTCACAAAGTAGATTGTTGCGCCCATTGCCAGAAGTCGCTAAAAAAAGTCGGAGCGGCGGCAGTGGAAAAGCGGCAAGTATTGGACGTGCCAGAGGTGCGCCTGCAAACGACCGAACATCAGGCAGAGATCAAAATCTGCCCGGCTTGCCGAAAGCAAACCAAGTCTGCTTTCCCGTCGGAGGTGAGCCATGCGGTGCAATATGGTAATCGGATCAAAGCGCAGATGTCGTATTTTCATGAATACCAACTGCTGCCGTTGGGGCGTGTCAATGAAATGATCTGCGACTTATATAATCAAGACATTGCCGAAGGGACGATTTTGTCTGCCTGTCAGGAGTTGTCCGAAAAAATTGCGCCAGTGCAACAAGCGGTCAAGGAACATCTGACCTATCAAACCAAAGTGGCGGGGTTTGACGAAAGCGGAGCACGGGTGGAAGGAAAGTTGCACTGGTTTCATGTCACTTGCACCGAGCGCCTGACCTATTATGCGGTTCACGCCAAGCGCGGCAAAATTGCCATGCATGAAATAGGAATTCTGCCGTATTTCAAAGGGCGAGCCATTCACGACGATTTGCCATCCTACTTCCAGTATGCCTGCTGGCATGGCTTGTGTAATGCCCATCACCTGCGCAGTCTTGAATTTCTCTTGGAGCGATACCCGCAAGGCTGGGTGAAGAAGCTAAAGGACTTGTTGCTGGAAATCAAAGCGGCAGTGGAGAAGGCGCTCTCAAAGGCAAAAACAAGATTATCCGCAAAGACCTTAGCCAACTTCTCGTCCCGTTATGATGCGCTCTTGAAACAAGGCTTCAAGTTGAACCCAAGCCGAGTCGAACAAGGACAAAAGCCTAAACGCGGACGACCCAAACAAAGTTTTGCAAAAAACCTGTTGGATCGGTTGCGCGATCACAAAGAGGCGGTGCTTGCCTTTATGTATGATTTTAACGTGCCCTTTGAGAATAATCAGGCTGAACGCGATATTCGCATGTTGAAGGTCAAGCAAAAAATTTCGGGGTGCTTTCGTTCGCTAGGCGGCGCCGAAATCTTTTGTACGATTCGTGGTTACATCTCTACTGCTCGCAAAAATGAACAACGGGTATTGGAAGCTTTGTATGCCGCTTTTTGCGGACAGCCTTTCTACCCTGCTTTTGCCTCCTTGTCCGCTGAGTAGTTACGAAAAATCGTATAATCTCCGTAGGCATTTTGTTGGTTGCCAGCCAGGCATGAAATACGCTATATTTAGATTGCGGAGGCTTGCCATGATTGGGGACATTCTCGCAAAGGAACAGACTGAGTGCGTCCAGTTCAGCCATCCCAGGATAACCATTTATAGGGTAGGATCGATATACGACAATAAGGAGATTCTATAATGACCATCTCGCGATTGATAGGGATTATCTTCATATTCTTTTGCACTACGATTGCCTGGGCCATCCTTGGCGCGAGTATTATGGTGCGAACGGATTCGGGCTACAATCTGCTCAACCGGCAGGTCGAAGATCTTTGGGGTTCAGAACACTTTCAAAAGGCTCCAACCGTGACACTGAAAACGATCCAAAAGGACGGGGATAAGGAGAAGGAAGTCATTACTCCAATCGAATTGGAATCCAGCAACATTCAGGCAGGCTTCCAGTTGGAACACCGCCGTAAGGGGCTATTATGGTATTCCACCTATGATGTTGATTTCGACGCCGTCTATACCTTCAAGAATCACCTTGATCAGCGCGCAGAAGGAACCGTAATCTTCTTCTTCCCGGCGTCTGGCACGATCTACGATGCATTTGAATTCCGCGTTGATGATGTGGAAATCACACCCAATGCAGACAACACTTATGAAGGCATTGAAGCCGTCGTTGAAATTCCACCAGAAGGCGAAGTAACGATCCACGTCGCTTACAAATCACGCGGTTTGGACCGCTGGCGCTATAGTTTTTCAGATGGCATCACTACCGTCAAGAATTTCTCACTTAAAGCCGTCACTGATTTCACTGAATACGATTTCCCACAGCAGACAATATCACCATCCACGAAAATGCCGACGAAAAACGGTTGGGCGTTGGAGTGGACATTTAACAACCTGGTGTCTGATTTCGATATCGGCATACAAATGCCCAATAAACTAAACCCGGGTCCGCTCGCCAGCCGCATGAGTTACTTTGCGCCAGTTTCGTTGCTGTTCTTTTTCACGACATTGAT
>DATEDD010000152.1:0-9534 GCA_035286565.1 Anaerolineales bacterium | reverse complement strand
CATGTTGAGCAATACTTCAAAAGCAATCCATATCACGAGACCTGAAGCAAGAAGTGTCCCAAGCATATCTGGAGCGCGGCGGGCAATGACCAAACCGCGCCAGACCAGAAAACCATATAGAGCGATCAGCGCCACAGAACCAATCCAACCAAGTTCTTCCACAACCACGGCGAACACGCTATCCGTTGGAGGCACGGGCAAACCTGTGAGTTTCGATTTTGACTGACCCAAACCAACGCCAAACCATCCGCCATTGACTATCGCTTCAAAGGAACGACGCACATGATAAGAAGCCTGCAAAGGATCTTTGATGCCCGCCAGAAAATCTCCTACGCGTTGTTGTCCCGTTATGCTTATAGAGGCAACCAACCACGCGGCAACTGTGGCAACGATCAGTAAAACACCGATCTGCTTCAAATCACCGCCTGCAAGAAAGAAAAGCAAACCGCCCAGCATAAGCACGGTCGCCGCGGCGCTCAGGTCAGGTTGTTGATAGATCAAACCGCCCACCACACCGAGGATAACGCCCAGCGGAATCAAGCCGAGGGAAATATCCTGCAAGTGTTGTCGTTTGGCATACAGCCACACGCTAAGATAAAGAATTGAAACCAGCTTAGCCAATTCAGAAGGCTGCGCCGAGCCGTCGAAGAACGCACGCTTTGCACCAAAACGAATTTCGTTCATCAACAAAATGGTCATTAATAATCCAACGGTCAGGATCATGGCAGGCACAACAACTTTGCGCCAGTGATGGTAATCAATGAACGCAAGAATCACAGCGATCACCAATCCAAACCCAAGCCACAACAACTGACGATTGAACATATACATAGCGTCGCCATACGCGCCGAGCGAGAAATCCCACGAAGCTGAAAAAAGCATCAACAAACCAAAAACGATCAACGCCACCACAGAGACAAGCAATGGCATATCGAAGCCGCGTAAAAACACTGCGCGACGCGAAGCATTCGGTGAATCTGGTCGTTCGTTTAGGAAAGTTCCAGTACCCATTTTCTAAAAGTTTCTCCTCTCTCAGCAAAATCGTTGAACTCGTCATAACTTGTACCGCCCGGTGAAAGCAGGACAATGTCTCCGGCTGTTGAAATTTCTGCGGCGATGGAAATTGCCTCTTTAAGATTATTTGCGCGGTGAAGGTCAACGCTTCGTCCGCCGTCGACACCTGCTACGCCTTTCTCGATCAGTTCTGCCGCTTCACCAAAAAGCACCACATGATCCACGCGTTCGTGAATCAGTTTTGCGAGTTCATCCCAAGGCAAATCTTTATCACGCCCGCCAAGCATCAGCACGATTGGTTCATCGAATGCATGGATGGCCGCCATGCTTCGCTCTGGCGCAGTTGCGATCGAGTCGTTGTACCAGCGCACGCCATGCAGTTCGCGGACGAGTTCGAGCCTGTGCGGAACGCCGCGAAATTCTTCAACGGCCTCGAGCATATCATCGAGTTTAAATCCGGCCGCGTGACCGATCGTGAATGCAGCAAGCACGTTCGCTACATTATGATCACCGCGCAATTGAATCTTTTCTCGCAGGATCAAAGGCAGGTACGCGTTTCCATCCCGCAGGTTCAATAATTCATCGTGCAGATATGCGCCGCTTAAACCTTCATCCAAATCATTCAAGCTGAATGTCAGCAGCCTGCCTTTGACTTTATTGCGTAGACTCCACGCGCCTTTGTCATCGTGACTGAGAATTGCCGTGTCTTTCTCAGTTTGAAATTCCAAAATGCGCGCCTTTGCCGCAGTGTATGCTTCCATTATGCCGTGGCGATCCAAATGATTGGGCGTGATATTTAGAATCGCCGCGATATTCGGTGAGATAGTCATCTGCTCCAATTGAAAAGAAGAAATCTCAAGAATGGCGAGGTCATCGGCTGTCATGTCATCCACATAATTTATTAGAGGATCACCGATGTTGCCGCCGACATAGACCATTGACGATTGACGATTGACGATTGACGATGCATGGTCAACGGTCTGTCGTCCATGGTCTGTTTTCGCCATTTCTCCAACCAATGTCGTGGTCGTTGTCTTACCCGCTGAGCCTGTAATGCCAATTGTCTTGCATGGAACAACTTCCATGAAAATTTGCGTATCGTTCGAAAGCGGTATGCCACGTTTGATCGCTGCCTGCACGATGGGCAATGTCAGCGGGATGCCGCCGGAAAGACAAAGCACATCTGCCTTATTCAATAATTCCAGCGGATGGCCACCCATTGCCCACTCCACATTTGTTTCCGCGAGGGAGGCTCGGGCGGAGGCGAGTTCATCCGCATTGCGCGAGTCACTCAAGGTCACGTTTGAACCGTGACGAGAGAGCCAGCGAGCCAGGGCGATGCCTTGTCTCGCCGCGCCGAGGATGAGGGTGTGGGTGTTGGTCCAGTTGGTCATAAGTCTCAATCGTCATTGCGAGGGTGTACTTGCTCTTTACCCGAAGCAATCTCCTGTTGATGTGGGGATTGCTTCGTCGGGGGAGAGCGCCCTCCTCGCAATGACGGAATAATTACACCTGCGAAAGTCCTATACCAATCAACGCGGCCATCAAACCGATAAGCCAGAAACGCTGAACGACCTGCGTTTCACTCCAGCCGAGTAACTCAAAATGCAAATGGATCGGCGCCATTTTAAAAAAACGTTTACCTTTCGTCCATTTGAAATAACCAATTTGGATCACCACACTTAACATTTCGCTAAGTGGGATGATGCCAATGATCAACAACATGGGCCATTGGCCTGTCATCAATGCAACAACTGCCAGCACTGCGCCAAGAGAAAGCGAACCCGTATCTCCCATAATGAGTTCAGCAGGATGTACGTTGAACCACAAAAAGCCGAAGAGCGCGCCGACCAAAATAAAGCAAAATCGCGCGAGATAGACCTGTTCCTGGATGAGGGCAATACCCCCAAACGCTGCGATCGCTGTGGCGGCGATCAAGCCAGCCAGCCCGTCGAGGCCGTCCGTAAAGTTAATCGCATTTGATTCCGCAACAATAATGAATGCAGCAATCGGCACATAGAACCAGCCAAGTTCAACTTCAAAGAACAAGCCGGGGATGTAAACATCCGGCGCATCGATCACATATTTCAATACATAAGCAGTACAAATGGCAAGCAGCACCTGGAAAGTAAACTTGGTACTCGAACGCATTCCATCGCCTTTGCGTTTGCCGCGAATACCCTCCCAATCATCCACAGCCCCGAGCAGCGCATACCCAAACATGACTACCATTGGTAAAAGAACGGAACGTCCCACACCGCTGGTGGCGACACCGATCAAGGCAACCGCATTCAACAGCCCGCTTAGCAACAACACCGACAATATGAACATGACCCCGCCCATCGTGGGCGTTCCCATCTTTACACGGTGCGAATCGGGTTCTTCGACACGGATGATCTTGCCAACTTTGAAATGACGCAGGATGCGAAGCAAAGGTCCACCCCAAATGGCGGTCATGATGAAAGCAAGTCCCGCGAGACTGAGCGAAAACGCGATCTGCCTCATGAGCTGACCTCCAGGGCTGCGGTGATACGGTCCATGCGTAAACCGTGAGAGCCTTTGATAAGCACCGTATCGTTTGAGGTAAGATTCTGATTCAACCAATCCACCACTAATTCTGGTTTTTCAAATTCTAAAATCTGTGCCGACTTCATACCTGCACGCTGTGCCGCGTCTGCAATCATGTGTCCACGGGGGCCGAGAATAAGCAAAACTTTTGCCACCTGAGCGGCGCGCATCCCTACGATCTCATGCCCTTGTTTTTCATACTGACCCAACTCAAGCATATCTCCTAAAACAGCAATCTTACGTCCATCCATTTCATCCAACAGATTCAATGCGGCTAACATGGATTCTGGTGAGGCATTGTAGGTATCATCAAGGATCAATGCCCCGTTCCCACTGCGCACTGCCACAAGGCGCAATTGTGCATGGCCATGTGAAAGGCCTTCGAAAATTTCCTGCCAGGCTAAGCCATCATTCAACCCGACAGAGGCGGCGCGCAATGCAGTATGAACCGAGTGCCTACCGATCATGGGGACATGTGAATGTAAGACCTCGCCTTGGTAGTGCAGGCGGAAGCGAATGCCATCCAAACCCAGTCCTTCGATCTGGTCGGCCCATAAGTCTGCTTCAGGGGAAAGCCCGTAGAAGAAAACGCGTGCTTTGGATTTCTCTTCCATTTTGCGAACCCAGGGATCATCAAAGTTGAGAATGGCAACGCCATCGGACGGAAGGGATTGGATCAATTCACCTTTACCGCGCGCAATGGCTTCCTGTGAACCTGCGCGCTCGGCATGAACCGTGCCTACATTCGTCACAACGCCAATTTGAGGCTGGGCAATATCGCACAGGAATTGGATCTCACCGGGGACATAGAATCCCATTTCCAATACAGCGCGTTCATGACCGGGGCCAAGCCTTAAGATGGTAAGAGGCAAACCGATTTCATTATTCAAATTACCGGGACTGCGCAGTGTGCGATACCGTGTGCCAAGCACTTCAGCAACCATTTCCTTGGTGGTGGATTTACCCACACTGCCCGTTATACCAATCACGCGCAGATCCATTTTGCGGCGCCAGAAACGGGCGATCTGTTGCAAGGCTGAGAGCGTATTTTCCACACGCAGACAAAGAGGCGAATCAGGCTGGAGGGACGAATCAGCGGATAGACCGGCACGCAGGTCAAGGGTCGGGAAGGAAGCGGGAACGTCTTTTTGGATTAAAGCAAAAGACGCCCCCCTCTTGAATGCATCTGCAATAAAGTCATGCCCGTCCACATTTTCACCGCGGATTGCCACGAAGAGCGAACCGGGAATGACCTGACGCGAGTCTATCGAGGCTTCAGTGATGACCGCAGTTGCATTCGGGATGCGAACCGTGTTGTGTGTCAGGGCTTCGAGAACATCAGCGAGTGTCAGCATATTATTTTGTCACAAGTTGTTGTCGAATATTGTCCGGCGGAATATCCAACAGGATGACGGTTTTTTCTGCCATTTTTGCAAAAACAGGAGCGGTCGTCTCTGAACCCCAAATGGATTTACTGGGTCGTTCAAGCCAGACATAGATCATAAATTGCGGATCATCCACAGGCCCCCAGCCAATGAATGACGTATTGGTTTGGGAACTATCATAAAACCCATTGACAGGAATTTGCGCCGTGCCTGTTTTTCCAGCGATGCGATAACCGGGAACCAGCGCAAGCGACCCTTCTGTTTCAAGTGAAACGCTGAGCATTGCAGAAAGCGTTCTTGCGGTTTGCTCGGAGATGGGTGAACCAGCATATTGCGCGGGCACATTGTATTGACGGCCGTCGCGCACCATTGCGTATAAAGCATGTGGAGTCACTGAACGTCCGTGGTTAGCTACGGATGAAACTGCCATCAACATCTGGATCGGGGTGGCAGTGAGACCCTGTCCAAATGAATTGGTAGCGAGGTCAACTGGATACCAATCCGAATCGCCCGGGACTTTGAGCCTGCCCTCTGCTTCCCCAGCCATATCAACCCCGGTGAGTTGGCCAAAACCGAAGTGATCCATGTAACTATAAAAAGATCCAGCGCCCATTTGCGAGGACAGTGTTGCCATACACACGTTGAGCGAATGTTGTAAACAACCGGTCATATCCTGAAGACCCCACGGTTCCTGATTCCAGTTCTTAATGGTGGCGCCGCCGACAAGGATGGAACCCGTATCCAGATAGGATGTAGCAGGCGTGACGGTTCCGCTATCCAATGCGGCCGCCATGGTCAGGATTTTCGATACTGAGCCTGGTTCATAGGGTTTGGAAATAGCCGGGTTGAACTCACTGGCCTGGTCAAAGATCACACCGTAATTCCAGAATTGATTTAAATCCATGCGGCGGGAGGCGGCAATCGCAAGCAATTCCCCATTGCGCGGATCCATCACGACGATCGTACCACCCTGCGCACCATACTCCAGCAAGGATTCATCCAGGATCTGTTCGGCGGCGGCCTGCAAGTCACGATTAATGGTTAAGATGAGCGTGGTGCCATCTGGCACGCGTTGAATCTCAAAAGCTTTGTTCGGGTCCGTGGGAACATAGGCCCGCACGGGGTTGCCCGCCAGCAAAGTATCATATTTTTCTTCAATGCCAAAATATCCTCGTCCTTCGCGGCTGACAAAACCAATGATATTTGATGCTAGCGCGTCTTCAGGATAACTTCGTTGTGGATGAGATTTGAACTGCAGTCCAGTCAGCCCGCCCCGAGTTCCTTCTGGGGACTGATCTTGCAAGGCTTTCTTCAACGCTTGAAGGTTCAAGACTGGCTGTGCCTCAATAAAATCCGCAATGACTAGATAAGAAAGATCTTCAGGCGGATTTTGAATTACCTTGATCATCTTGTCGTAATCCATGCCAAGTTCTGAGCTGACTGCAAATGCAATCGCATGAGCATCCTTCACGGTGCTCAGATCAACACCGATCTCATACACGGTTTTATTCCCCGCCAGCAAACGACCATTGCGGTCATAAATCTCGCCGCGCTCCGGGTAAAAGGTATGCAGAACATAAGCATAGTTCTCGGCCTGCTGACGAAAGAAATCTGCTTCGGCGCTGTTTTGAATCCGTGTTATTTGCACAATAATGGCAAGCGCAATAAATCCCATCACAGCAGCCAAGGCCTGGGTACGTCGCGCATATTGCTGTCTCATTGCTGACCTCGGGAGGGTGATATTTTTTCATCCATCCAATCCAACAATGACTGATTATATTGTGGTGGAATGGTCAGAGCGCTCAATTGCAGGTGCGGCGCGGACACTAAAATATACGGTTGAGGCGCGGAATACCCCGGCACAATCAGATATTCCATTTCATCCGTTTCCATGGGGCGGAAACCAAGTTCGCGCGCGCGGTGGTCCATTGCGCTGGCAGAGGTTAACGAAGCGAGCTGTGTTTGCAGATCTCCACTCACCTGCTGGCTGACAGTGATTGAATAGGTCAGGTCTTGGATCTCGCGCCCGGCAATTGCGGTTCGCGATGTAATATTGAGATAAAGTGTGGCAACCATGGCAAGCGCAACCACAGCAAGCAACACATTACCGATCCACTGGCGTTGAATACGCCAGGGAGCAATTTTATATGCATGGATGTAGTGATTTACGTTCGGTATGTTCATTTTTTTTCTTATGTGGTCTCGATACGCCCCGCGAAAACATGCGGGGCTACTCGACTACCAATATACAATCAAACCTTCTCAACAACTCTAAGTTTTGCACTGCGCGCCCTCGGGTTATCTTTAATTTCTTCCTCAGAGGGCGGGGTTGGTTTCTTATTTATTAATTTCACAACAGCCTTGCGTTCAACTTCGTAAATTCTTTCGTAAAGTGGATTCACCAATTCCTTGCTTTGTTCGCGAAAGAAGTCTTTGACGATGCGATCTTCCAGCGAGTGAAAGGTGATCACCGCGCATCTGCCTCCAGACTTTAGGCCTGCCACTGCCTGCGGAAGCGTTTCCTGCACGGATGCCAATTCGTCGTTGACGGCGATCCGTAAAGCCTGAAAGGTCTGCGTGGCCGGGTGCACTCGGCCACCTCTGCGGGGAGATGCTCTTTCGATAACAGCAACCAGTTCGCGGGTTGTGCGAAGCGGTCTGTTGATCACTATCGCTTTGGCAATCTTTCTTGAATCGCGGTCTTCGCCGTAACGGAAGATCAGCTCAGCCAGTTCTTTTTCGTCATAGCCGTTGACGATTTGCTCGGCGCTCATTAATGCCTGCGGACCAAATCTCATATCGAGCGGGCCATCGTGCATAAATGAAAATCCGCGCTCAGCGTTATCAAATTGCATGGAGGATGCGCCGAGGTCAAGCAGGATGCCATCCACTGAATCCCATTGCAAGTCGGCGATTTGATTGGTGATTGTGGTGTAGGAGGCTTGCGCGAGATGAATGCGCCCCTCGTAAGGAGCCAAGTTCTTACGAGCAAGCGCCAAAGCCTGCGGGTCTACATCAAGACCGAGCAGTAGCCCATCTGGCGCGCAAGCCTCCAGGATCCCGCGAGCGTGACCGCCCGCGCCCAAAGTGCCATCCACATAACGACCGCCGCGTTTGGGTTGCAGTGCGTGTATAATCTCTTGGTAAAGTACAGGTTTATGCTGCATCGTATTTGTCCGCAAGGAACAGGTCTTCGCGAAGCACCCTGTGGGTGTGTCTGCCTTGTATGGGCAGGAATAAGAGGCGCCGCTACGATTGTGTCTTAGAAAGATCGAGCGTGGAGAAGCGCGCTTTGTTGGCTTCGGTATCCTGCAATTGAGTCATTTGTTCGCTCCAAAGAGCAGGCATCCACACTTCGAAATATTCGCCCTGCCCTGCCACCACCAGTTCACCATTCTCAATAGCGAGGAAGGTACGCAGGTTTTGCGGCACGAGCATGCGCCCGATCTTATCCACTTCCACAGGGTAAGCATTGGATAAAATCAAGCGGCGCAAGAGGCGCGCGGTTGGGTCCGCAAGGTTCATGGCTTCGATTCGCTCATAGACCTGTTTGAAATAAGAGCCTGTCATCACCATGAGACATTTATCAAAGCCCTGTGTAATGAAGGCGTCGCCATCCAACAACTGACGGAAGCGCGCCGGGATCATCAGGCGGCCCTTGTCATCGAGGTTGTGTTGGTATTGACCCAAGAACATTTGTGCTACTTATCCTTTTAATGCGTTGAACGCCGGGCATCCCGGCGTCCTTACCACTTCTTACCACTTGTTCCCACATTATACAGGTTTGTGGCAAAAAATCAAGTGGGGAAACTGGTCATTTCAACCCATTTATAAGACAGTCCAATAATATCCATGCAAAAATCCCCTATTTTTTCACTACTCGAAGCCTCCGCCTGGAAAGATTATGAATTGCTTGATTCTGGCGACAGTTCGAAACTGGAGCGCTTCGGAAAATATATCTTCTCACGACCCGAATCCCAAGCCATGTGGAGTCGCGCATTGCCCGCATCCGAATGGAATAATGTCCACGCTGTGTTTCAGGCATCGGCTGAGGAAAGCGGCGGTCATTGGGATTTTAAGAAACAAATGGATGAAAAATGGGAGATGAAATATCCCCTCACCTCATCAACCCCTCTCCTTAAGGGAGAGGGGCCCTTACGCTTTTGGGCGATGACCACACCAGGCCGTCACCTCGGCGTGTTTCCTGAAGTCGCCTCTCATTGGGACTTTATGTCTAATTCCATCCGAAAGGCAGATCGCCAACCAAATATTCTCAACCTCTTTGGTTACACAGGTCTGGCTACTCTCGCGGCGGCGACGGCTGGCGCGCAAGTGACTCATGTGGACGCATCCAAAAAATCCGTGAGTTGGGCACGCGAGAATCAGGAACTCTCAGGCTTAAGTGACAAGCCCATCCGCTGGATCGTGGAGGATGCTGTAAAATATGTCCAGCGCGAAGCAAAACGCGGTGTGAAATATGACGGCATCATTCTTGATCCGCCAAAATTCGGACGCGGGCCCAAAGGCGAAGTGTGGGAAGTGTATAAATCCCTGCCCAATTTATTGG
>DATEDD010000151.1:0-5417 GCA_035286565.1 Anaerolineales bacterium | reverse complement strand
GTTGATCCCTGTCAGTTCGGCGGCAGCGTAGACGAGCCGCTCCAAAATTCCGATGCGCAGCATAATGGGCAGCGCCCAAAGTTCCCCAATCGTCAAAGGCGTAACTTGCTGATATTCCTGTACAAAAGCGGCGGTTTGAAGCAGGTCGATCTGGCTCTGGCTGTATCCAATCCATTCACGCGCCAGCGCAAAAACACGCGAGTGTCCTTGCAGCGAAGTCCCAGCCAATATTGGTAACTGGTTGAGAAAACTGGCTGGCAAATCCTCATCAATTTGACGCAAGGTCTGTTTGACAACGTAAAAATTATCCAGCATCCATTCGGCAGCGCGGGAAACCGGTAAATCCTTCGCTGGCATGGATTTGAAAATCGCATTGGCACTTCGCAAAGCTTGTTCCCAACTTAGCAGGTCTTTTAAGAGGTCGGTTCTCTTTGGTTGGGATATATTTCCTGAATCCCGCCCCGATAAAAACATTCCCGGCAGGAGCACCCGGGGCAGGTGGCGGGTCCTTTCGGGATCCAGGATTGCGTCGTGCGTTTTCGCCAGACGGTGCGCCAATCCTCTCAGTCTTGTACCTGCATCTGGATTGGTTGTTTCGGATGGAATAATCTGTGGGGCAGTCTGCATAAGTTAACGATCTGCGCGTTCGCTGGGCTGCGCGTCAGGTGATATTGGCTCTTGTTTGGCGGGCAGGTCCTGCACAATCAATAGCGGTACTTTGCCATACATGATGAAATTGTTGACCATGCTGCCATACAGCCATTGCTGATTCCCCGAATACCCATGCGCACTGAACGCAACCAGGTCGAACTGTTCCTGTTGTTCCAGTTGATGTAGGGACACTGCTGCATTGTCGCTGGTAACGAGATGAGTTTGAACAGTCATGCCTTCCAGATACGAACGGGACTTCATCTGTTCAAGATACCGCCCGCCTTCTTCACGATTACGCATTACAACGCGATTGGATAAATCGACATCTTCGGGCGACGCGGGCATCTGTCGCGCCATTTCCGGTGATTGTACAACTTGCACGAGATGAATCTGTGACTTATGAAAACGCGCTAATTGTGTGAGGATTGGCAAAACATTTTCCGCCCGCTGTGAACCATCCAACGGCACCATGATGCGCTGATAAAGCGGGGCTGCTGACAATTCATCAGAGTAGACTCCATATTGATGTGCCCGAACAATCAACAGCGAGGTATGTGCGTTCAGGATGATTTTTTGCGTAGTGCTGCTGACTCCCCACTGAGTCAAGCCATTCCGCCCATGGCTGCTCAATATGATCAATTTCATCCCCTGATTGTGGGCGTATTCCGTAATCCCTTCAGCTACCAACCCTTCCAGTACTACCGTCCGCACCCGAATCTTCGATTCCTGAAAACGCACCTTTGTCTTTTCCAGATAAAGGGCTGCCCGTGTTTTATTGATTTGCCAGTTGAGTAAATCAAACAATTGCGCTGATGTACCTGCATGATTTTTTTCCAGCATGCGCAACAGTGTGATTTCTGCTTCAAAAGAACGGGCAATGGCAAGGACATGCGGTAAAACGCAATCAGCCAATTGAGAACCGTCCAATGGGACGAGAATAGTATCGAACATGGTAGATTCCTTCGATGATTAAATGAACGAAGTTAAGGAGGATACTGTTATTTCACGAACTCTATAAAGACAGCTTCGTACAAGTCTGCGTTCGTAGGGTTTGTCGAATTGGCTCTAAATGTTCAGTGGAGAGCCTGTTTGACTAAATCCCGGCGTTGCTCAGGATGGACATCATTTCCGAGAGCGCCATTGTCAATTGGGGATGTTCGATCTTGAAATGGTCAATCGAATCCTGCAAACCCTGCAGGATGGTTTCATCGGGCTGTTTGCTGGAATCATCCAACAGGTTGGTAATGTCTGCAGTAATATGATCCACTAGGTCGCGCCCTTTTTCATCCAGAGGCCCAATGCGTTCCAGCTCATCTTGCAGTTTTTCAAAGAGTTCACGGATTTTGTTATTTTTCATGGGGAAATATTCCTTTCGACCTTATGCGGGATTTTACTATCTCTTTCACTTCCATTTTACTTCGTTTTGATATGTATCCCATTCCGTCTTCCTGCCTGGGTGCACGCAAAACATTTCAGGAACTCTGCGAAACTTGCACCAGGCGCAAGTGCAGGTGTGTTTTTCAGGAAGCTGACAGAGGAAAACAAAGTTGAGTGAAAGTCCTGTTGAAATTAAGGATTTTAACTAAAGTAGGGTAATAGTATGGATATCGTAGGTTTTGAAAATCAGAGGGCTGGTAAAATGGTTACCTTCTCAATTATGAAGGCTTGTAGAGAAAGAAAGGAAACCAAATGAAAATGAAAACCACTGCCTTGATGACAGCCCTGATGATCGCTGGCTTGTTTATAAGTGCGTGCGGCGGCAGTGACGCCGATGCAACGCCGACCATGGCCGCGCAGGAGATACAAACCATGGCGGTTGCGACTTTTTCAAGCGGGCTGACACAGACCGCTCTCGCCGCTCCGACGGATACGCCGACACCGACCAGCACGGTCACACCTCTGGTGATTGCCACCCTTGCAAATGTTACGCCATTGGGAACCAGCTTTGTGGCTCCCAAGCCAACAGCCGGGTGTTACAGTATGTCTTATGTAAATGACGTGAGTATTCCCGACAATACGCCCATGACACCGGGACAGACTTTTACCAAAACATGGAAAATAAAAAACAGCGGTACCTGCGCATGGGATACGGGCTTTAATTTCGCCTTTACCGGCGGGGACGCCATGAGCGGCGCAACCTATACCCTGCTGCAAAGTGTGCCTGCAAATACAGAGATCGATGTCTCTGTAAATATGACCGCCCCAAGTACAGCCGGGACAATTCGCGGAAACTGGCGTATGTCCACCGCAACAGGACAGTTTTTTGGCGACGAAGTTTATCTTGTGATCATCGTCGGCGGGGGGACTGCCACGCCAAGCGCGCCTTCTGCAACACCCACTCCTTAATATTATCAATAGTTGCCAGGGAAATTAAAAAAAGCGGACGATACGTTCGTCCGCTTTTTGATTCCATGCCTTGAAAAATATTCTCACCTCAGTATTTCTTCATCGGCTTGTTCAACTTCAGCGTAAATTTTTTTCACTTCAGCTTTCATTTCGGCTGTTGCAGTTGGAGTCATGGAAATGAATTTGATCATATCCTTGGCCTGCCGCAGGTAATCCTTGACTACGGCAATGTAGGAGAAATCCCGTTTGCCCATTCCCCCCTCAGGGAGAGGGACATCACGGGCTTGTTGAATCAGCTTTCGGGCGCGGATGAGGCGTTCGGCGGCGGGGATGAGTTTTGCCATGAGAATCTCCTTTATGTAATTATATGCCACATTCTCAGGAATGATTTTTTACCATCATAATTCAAAACGTGTTGTGAAGCGCGATGCTTTCCCGTAAATCAATCAGTCGTATAATAATCGTAGATTCAACTTCTAAACCTAGATATGAAAAGGAAAAAATCAAATGGGACTCTTTGATTACCTTACACTCTTAAAATTTGGAGGCAGGTGACGCTGAAAACGATGATTATTCTTGATTTTCGAGACAATTGGCTTAATAATCTGCGTTTGTCTGCGTTTCGATTCGCGAGCGTCCGAACCCAAAGTGTAAGGTACTCAAGATTCTGGTTTAGTTACGCTTCGCGTGCGGCGCTTCGCAAGGACTGAGCAAATTTAAGATGAATATAACTGAAGATTACATCACGCAAAAACTCCTCACTGCCCAACAAACCGCAGCCGACTCGAACGGTTATACAGAAATCCCTGTAAAACCAGGTACAGTACTAAAATGCGCGGCTGTGCTTATACCCCTAACCTTTTACAAAGAGGAATGGCACATGCTCTACACTCGCCGTACTGACCATGTCGAATCACACAAAGGACAGGTCTCTTTCCCCGGCGGCGCATGTGACGAAGGCGAGACAACGCCCGAACAAACCGCCTTGCGCGAAGCCGAGGAGGAGATCGGCATAAAGCCCGCCGAGGTAAAAATCCTCGGGCGACTCAGCCGCATGATAACCATCAGTAATTTTCGGGTGAGTCCGATCGTGGGTGTTGTCCCGTGGCCCTATACTTTTAAAGTTGCAGGTGTCGAGGTGGCGCGTGTGTTTACCATCCCCTTATTGTGGCTTGCAAATAAAAGTAATTATTGGGAATTTTCACTGCGTGAATCTGAACGCTCGTTGATCGCCTATCATCCTTACGATGGCGAATTGCTCTGGGGTGCAACCGCGAGAATGACTTTGAATTTTTTGAAAACTGTTGATATATTAAAATAAGAACCCGCCATCGAAGTGATGACGGGTTTTTGGTCTTCACAAATCTTACTTCTTGGGTGCGGCTTCTTCTTCCTTCTTGCCACGCTCCACGCTAATATCAGGTGTGACGGCTTCAGCTTCAGGAACCACAGCGGCGGCGGCAACATCCGCGGCTTCTTCCTTGACAATGACAAGAGTGGCAATGATCGCTATTTCATCACCATCATCCAACACCAGGATACGCTCCGCGTTGGGAACAACAATCTCGCGCACGTGAATACTATTGCCGATCTCCTTAAGAGAGGAAATATCAACGGTAATGCGTTCTGGCAGATCGGCAGGCAAACACTCCACTTCAAGCGCATCCAAACGATGCACAAGCACGGCGCTGTAATCCTTCACAGCGGGAGAAACACCTACATAAGTAAGGCGTACCTTCGTGCGGATCTTTTCGGTCAGATCCAATGCAAGAAAATCAATATGCGTAAGAACACCTTTGATGTAATTGCGTTGTCTCTCACGCACAATCGCAGTGAATTCTGTGCCGTCCACGTCGAGCGTTACCAGGCTGGAGGATGTGAGCTTTGCCAATACGAGACTGGCAGTATGTGCTTCCAATGAAATAGCAATCGGCTGCACATGACGACCATAGATCACAGCAGGCAATTGACCCGCTCGACGCATGGCTTTCACATGCTTGCCAGTTATGTCACGTTTATTAGCTTTAAGTACAACTTTTTCCATCGTTACTCCTTGGGCGCCTCTCACCGCGATCACGCGGTTACCTTCACCCTGTAAAATGATTTTCTGCAAAGCGGCCGCGCCGCTCAACATTCAAATTGTTTTAGGTCGTCTCATGCTCTGTGCAGAAAATACGCCCCCTCACGGAGGCGCAAAGTGGACAACGGCTTGGATTTTATACGGATGAGGGAGTTTCGTCAAGTAATATGTTTCCCGACGGGTTCGCTAACCAACCCATTAGGGCCTGTATGCAAAATCAACACAGCTATGTCATTCTGAGGAGCGGAGCGACGAAGAATCTCTACCCTTGCCCGAATTCACCCGATTTAGGGCAAAACGAGACCCTTCGCTATCGCTCAGGGTGACACAAATTTAATTT
>DATEDD010000150.1:0-8729 GCA_035286565.1 Anaerolineales bacterium | reverse complement strand
TTTTAATTGATTAGCAATTATTAACCTATCTTTTTTCGTTAAGTCCATTTTTCCATCCTTATAATTAAATACGCATTGCCATCTTGCTATAGTATACGACAAAACAGACACATGACGTGAGCTTGCAAGATAAGACCTGACATGTCTTCGCGAAAGGCTTGCGTTGCGAGTCACATGTCTGCGCGAGGGGTGGTCATGATCTATCACCCACGATCTTCTCGCAATAATTCAAGAGAGGAAGGTGCATTTGCGAGAATCTTGAATCTTCTGTTTCGAATCGAATTTAGAATATTGGCTTGTTGATTGCGATATTCTTCATCCCCAACTGACTTGGAAAGCAAAACAATCACCTGCGTGTTTAAAGACCGATGATTGGCATGAGCAAGTTGCAAGAGTCGTTTATATAAATCATCGGACAAACTGCGAACATGAATTGTTTTCATTGGACTTTCCAAAATCACTATATCAACACTAACAATTCACTCGGTTGTATCACTGACAACGGCGCTGGTTGAAAGTCTTTCACGTTGCGCGTGACAAGATAATCTGCTTTGCACTGCACTGCCGCCATCATTTGCACCGCGTCTTCAAAATCCTTGTAGGGCAGGCTTAATGCCTGTTCAATTGTGGATTGGTCAATGGATACAACTTTAAGAATTTGCAGAAGGTTTGTGATGGTCACTTTTGCATGAGCAGCAGACTTGCCTTTTTGGATCAGATAAAACAGAGTGGTTAGCGAATGTGGCGCGATAAACCCTTGTATTTTTCCAATCTCGGCATAGGCAAGCAATTGAGCGGACGTCTCATAGAACGGCTCGCGTTCCTGCAAAACATCCAGAATGATATTTAAGTCAAACAGAACTTTAATTTTTTGCGCCATACTTTTCTTCCAAATGTTTCTTATAATCCGCAATCGAAACATTCTTTGAGAGCGTGCCAGAAAGCCTGCGAACAATTTGGGCATTTTCCAGCACGCTGATTGGCACGGGGATATGATATAGGTATTCGTTAATTAATTGTGTGAGAGTAGTATTTTGCTGGCGTGCATATCGCTTGGCATTTTCAAGCAGTTTGCGCGGCAGGCGGATGGTCAATTTTGTCTCTTGCATGGTTGCCTCTTGCCGTACAGAATAGCATAATTTTGTACGGCTGTCAATAAATAAAAAACGGGCACATAAACATCCTCGCAAAGACACGCGAAGTTCAGCGTGAGAATTGCCTCCCTTGTCCATTCTCATGACAACCAAAAGATTAATAAATTATAGTAGAATTACGCTCGTTGGGGCGATGGCGGAATCGGCAGACGCAACGGACTTAAAATCCGTCGGTAGTGATACCGTGAGGGTTCGACCCCCTCTCGCCCCACATCGTGTCATTGCGCAGGTTTGGAATCTCAAACACGCAATGACATATTTATCAAAAGGCAGCCATGTTTTTTAACCGCCAGCAGCTTGAAGAACTCGAAGATAAAAGCCTTGCTCCTTACGGAACCCGCAGCAAGGATACAAAGGGACGCGCCTATCTGGACGGTGAGCCTGATTACCGCACCTCTTTTCAACGCGACCGTGACCGCATCCTGCATACCACTGCCTTTCGCAGATTGGAGTACAAGACTCAAGTCTTCATCAATTTCGAAGGTGACTACTTCCGAACCCGCCTCACCCACACACTGGAAGTTGCTCAGATCGGCCGGACATTAGCCCGCGCTTTGGGGGGGAATGAAGACCTCGTCGAAACCATTTGCCTCGCACACGATTTGGGACACTCTCCTTTTGGACATTCAGGAGAAATTGCACTAGCCCGTTTGATGAAAGACTTTGGCGGATTTGACCACAACAAACAATCCCTGCGCATTGTCACTGAGCTAGAACAACGCTACCCGGAATTCCCCGGCTTGAACCTGACCTGGGAAGTTCGGGAGGGCATGGTAAAACATGAGTCTGAATACGATATATCTGACGCGCGCGATTTCAACCCCGACCTGCGCGGCAACCTTGAAACGCAAATTGCCAACGTGGCCGACGAACTCGCCTACACGACACACGATCTTGACGACGGTCTGCGCTCAGGCATGATCGACCCACAACTGCTGGAAGGTGTTGCGCTATGGGAAGTATTGCGCGAGACCTTTAACTGGCGCGGTGCAATCCTGGGTGACATGGAAAGACATCGGATGATCCGACAGCTCGTGGGCATCATGGCCACCGATATGCTCCAGGCAACCGAGAAGCGCATCAAAGAAAGCAAAGTCAAAACCGCGTTGGATATTCAAAAATTAAAGCATAATATCATCGGTTACAGCGAAGAGATGCAGCGCCGCAACCGCGAGTTGAAAGACTTGCTTTATAAAAAACTTTACCGCCATTATCGTGTGGTGCGCATGCAGGTCAAAGCCGAACGAACTATTTCAGATCTCTTCCACGCCTATCGCACAGAGCCAGCCATGCTTCCCGATCACGTTCAATTCTTCATCGAAAAGCGCGGACTGGAACGCACAATCTGCGATTATATTGCCGGAATGACAGATCGGTATGCGATAGAAGAACATCAAAAATTATTCAATCCCTTCGAAAAACCTTAATTGGTTTTACTTTGAAAGGGGGCGTACACCATCTCTTTTGCCCCTTTTCCTTTAAAAAATTTGGTTCATGGAGTGACTGTGTGCATCCAGCAAATTCAGCGCAAGAGAGCGCCTTCTACACGCGTAATCCAGCAAATTCGGCGCAAGGGAGTGCCTTCTACACGCGTAGAGGACGTTCTCTAACGTCCACCTGTAAAACGCACACTCCAGATAGAAGAACCAAAGATTTATATCTACCATAATTAGAAAGGAGCAAGCCATGTCCAAACCCAACTATTTAACCCCCGAAGGCAAGGCAAAACTAATCGCCGAATTGGAAACCCTGAAAGGACCACGCCGCGACGAATTGGCGCTGAGACTACGCTCTGCCATCCAAATGGGCGACCTTTCAGAGAATGCAGATTATCATAAAGCCAAGGAAGACCAGGGTTTCCTGGAGGGACGAATACAGGAGATCGAGGCCATCCTTCGCAACCCTGTGATCATTGAAAAAACACAAGCGAGGGGAGTTGTATCGATCGGCTCATTTGTCACCATTCAGGAAAGGGATCTCGATCCTGAAACCTATCATCTTGTCGGTCCGACGGAGGCAGATCCACGCAATGGAAAGATCTCACACGAATCCCCCATTGGAGGCGCCTTGATGGATAAGAAAGTTGGCGATTTTGCCGAGGCTGAAACTCCAGGCGGCAAGATCAAATTCAAAGTCGTAAAAATTGAATAGCCAAAAAAATCCCGTCCGAAAAATGGACGGGATTTTTAATTAACCTTGTCTTGGCCAGACCGCCAATTCAAGCGTGATACGCTCAAAATAACTTTCGGGTGGCAACGGACCTTTGCCATACTCAAGGGCAACCACGGTCGCCAGCAATTGCAGAGTGGCGGTCTCAAGCAGGATTTGGCCGTGCCGCTCAACAACTACCAGCTCACCTTTCGGCTCCAATCGGGAACGGATCGCAGGATCACCAAATGCATGGCGCGACATCAGTACTTTTGTGGCAGTCTTGATATCGTTCTTATCGAAAAGCCAGATCTCCAATGCGGTCACCTTCTTCGGGTCACCGATACCAATGGCTTCTGAAACACCGACACCATATTCGCCCATGAATTCCCCGCCCTGGGTATCAATACTGAAAGATTCATCATACAGATCATCCCCCAGTACGTAAGTTGTCATGGTTTGAGTGATGGGAGGAGCAAGCCCAAGGTTTTCAAAATTAGTCTTTTCAGCATTCCGGCTGATCTCAGAGGAATGCATCACGGCGGTTCCCTCGCCCCTGCCGTGATTACCAAGCAGACGGAAAATGTACAATCCTACCGTCGCAACCACACCAAGTATCAAAACAATGCCAATGCCAATCACCGCGGTCCTGATTAATGATGATGAACCATTAGCATCATCCGCCGCGGGTTGCTCTGCGCCTGCCGAAAGAACGCTGGTTATCAAATCACCATAAGCCTTGATGACACTGGGGTCTGCCTCCTTCGGGTTGGCCTGGATGCTGTTGTAGGCTGACTGGGCACCTGAGCCAAGATTCTGCCAACGTTGGACTGCCAGATCCGGGTTCGAGTTAAGGCGGAAGGAGTCTATTGCCATTCGCAGATAATCCTCCTGCAAGTCCGCGCGAAGGGATGAGGGGGTTGCATCCACAAATTGCACCGGAACAACAACCCAGGCGATCAACAATCCCAATAACAACCCGCCAATAAAAAGAGCGATTGGGAGGATGGGCAATTTTTTCAACCGGGCCACAATTAACTCCATTCTGGACTCCTTTGCTTGAAGCCTTTAATCCGATTATACATCTTATTTTTTATCCCCTGCAAGGCAGATTGACTACCGTTTTTCCATACAATAAAGGACGCGTTCCGAATCGCGGACAGGTTCCGTTTTTTGTATCCTAAAACGCTCAGTAAACGCAGATTCAAATCCCTCACGGGTGTAATCGGGAAAAATATCCTGGCGAGACGCGAGAAGTTTCTGCACCTGTGAATCGGATTTTGGGATGAATTCGATCACCAGTGTTTTACAAAGTGATGCAAAAAAATCTGCTAGTCGAGGCAGGGGCAGGTTGTTCGAAATTGCGAGATGGTGAATGACCGCCAGGGCGAACACCAGATCCACAGGGCCGCGCGCGCCAAACGAGTCACGCTCCAGGTTATTCCATCCAATGGCAGGGCTGGGATTTGTCAGGTCTAAGACCAACGGCAGCAGGTTTTGCTCCTTGTTCTTTTTTACAACCTGATAATTTTGTTCGACCGCCGCAGGGTCAATATCGAACGAAACCGTGAATGCGCCAGTGGCAGCAGCTTCGCGGCTGAAGACACCTGTGTTGCCGCCCAGGTCCCAAACCATTGCCGGGTTCTGTTCAGCAGACCACTCACGGACCAATTTTTTTTTGTGTTCAAACGCGGAATCGGAATAATTTGTTGCGTCGTAGTATGCACCCCATTCCGTGCCGGCAGGCTTCCATGATAATTTCCTGACCGTGCCCTCCAGGCTTTCGATCAACCCGATCATCGCCTGTTGATTCACATCCAGCGCGCTTATTCGCGACGAAACTTTTTTATTGGCATATTTTTTTTGCGCGCTGGCATGGATATGGATATGCGTGAACAAACCAAAATTAAATTTCGTTTTGATGGGCAACAAACCACTGGCCAGGTCAAGCGGTACTCCGTCAATATAAACACGCAATAATTGATTTAAACGCACATCGCGGCAACTCATCAATGCCAGCGGCGCAAGGAAATGCTGACAGAATTGGCGATAAGCCGCCCAGGGTTCGCCTTCTTTATAAATCTCGAAAGACAAGGTGTCTATCAAAGTCGCCTTGCCGCGCACAAATTGAATGTTATACGCGCTCGCATCTTTGAGCGACATGCCGTGTTTGAGCGCGCGCTTCTGAATGGAAAGTGTCACAAGCGCGGCATCCTTCAACTGGCTGAACGCCCATTCATACGGATATGAAATAAACGGGACACGCTCAGGTTGAATGACTTTAAAGGGCGCATCCGACTCCGCTGGTAATTGATCTGACTCAACATGTGGAATCAACAACCCGGCTTTGACCAGTTTTTCATACAGCCCCGAATCCATTAAACGCGCATAATCTTTTTCGTAGGCGCGGTTGATCTGCCGATACAAGACTCCGCTACGAAAAAAAAGAAACCCGCTGGGGTCGCGGAATGAAGCGGACAGTCTCTCAGCCTGGGTCATTTTTGGATTCGTCGTCTTCTTCCGGCTTGGGCTTGCTTCCAAACCATCCTTTTATTCTGCCCCATGAAGTACGCAGGGCGACACCGAGACCCAAAAGGACGGCGATCAAAATCTGAATAAGTAAACTTCCAGAGCCGGGGTCTAAATATGGAGGAGGTGAAAAGTGCATTTGTTTTTACCTTTGTTTTCTAAGTGACTGTCACTTTATGCTTATGCCAACTCAGGCATGATCTCTTCCAGGATGAAGGATTCGGAACAGTTGATACAGGAGGCCTCACGTTTGTTCGCAATGACCAGCAACCCGTTGCATTTCGGGCAAGGCTTGGGGAGCGGCCGCTTCCAGGAGGTAAATTCGCAATTGGGGTAATTGACACATCCAAAGAAAGTGCGCCCCTTGCGTGTTTTTCGTTCAACCAGTTCGCCTTGATCGGTTGGGCATAACACGCCGATCTTTTCCAGCCAGGGTTCTGTGTAACGACATTCAGGGAAACCGCTGCACGAAATGAATTTTCCAAAACGCCCGTAACGAATCACAAGTTCCCTGCCGCAATCAGGGCAGGCGCGGCCGATCGGTTCAGGTCCCGATTTCGTGACAGGCATCTCAGCCTGTGCCTTTTTCACATCTTCCGAGAAGGGTGTATAAAATTCACGAATGGCATCCGTCCAAAGCATTTCCCCCGTTGCGATCATATCGAGGTCTTCCTCCATATGCGCTGTGAAACTCAAATCCACAACTTCAGGGAAATATTGCACCATTAAGTCGTTGACCTGGATGCCGGTGTCTGTGGGAATCAAGCGCTTGTCCACGCGTTCCACATATCCGCGTTGTTGAATGGTGGAGATGGTCGGCGCATAAGTGGATGGGCGCCCAATGCCATTCTCTTCAAGCGCCTGCACAAGTGAGGCTTCTGTAAAACGCGGGGGTGGTTGAGTAAAATGCTGTTCAGGGATCAAACGAATCAAATCCTGTTTTTGTCCCTCAGCAATACCTGCCGGTATCTTGACATTCTCTTCGTCATCGTCAATTTTTATATCTTCATTTTTGGCTTCTTCGTAGACCACCAAATACCCTGGGAATTTCACTGCGGATCCGGAAGCGCGCAGGAGATATTCATGTTCGCTGGTTTTACCTGTAACTTCGACCTGCAAAGTATCATAAACGGCTGATTCCATTTGAGAGGCCACAAAACGCTGCCAGATCAACCGATATAACTTGAACATGGCGGGGTCAAGAAAGTCTTTTACTTTCTCAGGATCGCGCATCGCGGAGGTTGGCCGGATGGCCTCATGCGCTTCCTGCGCGCCCGCAGACTTGGTCTTGTAAACCGGCGCTTCTGCGGGAAGGTATTCTGTGCCGTATTTTCCAGTAACATATTCGCGCGCTTCGTGTTGAGCAAGGGCTGAAACATTCATCGAATCGGTGCGCATGTAGGTGATTAAACCGGTCGTGCCGCCCTCACCCACATCCTGGCCTTCATATAATCCCTGCGCCAGGCCCATCGTCCGCTTGGCTGTGAAACCGAGTTTGCGCGAAGCGTCCTGCTGTAACGTGGAGGTTGTGAAAGGCCCCGCTGGTTTTCGTCTGCGTTCGCCGCGTTTCACTTTTGTGACAGAGTATGCGGCGGTTTCCATATCCACGAGAACAGGTTTCACCTCGCCTTCATTGGAAAAGGCTGGCTCCTTGTCGTCAATCCGCGCGAGTTTTGTAATAAATGTGGATTTGAGATGATCGGCCTTGAATTCAGCGTGGATGGACCAGTACTCAACTGGAATAAAATCCTCGATCTCACGCTCGCGATCAACGATCAGCCTGAGAGCCACCGATTGCACTCTCCCCGCTGACAGCCTGCCGCGCACTTTCTCCCACAGAATGGGACTGATGCTATATCCCACCAAACGATCCAACACGCGGCGTGCCTGTTGCGCATTGACCAGATCCATATTGATCCCGCGCGGATGTGAAAACGCTTCCGCGACGGCTGGCGCAGTAATTTCATGGAAGACTACGCGCCTGGTGCGCTCAGGGTCAATCTCTGCCGCTTCCATCAAATGCCATGAAATCGCCTCGCCTTCGCGGTCGGGGTCGGTTGCAAGAAAGATCTCCTCCGATTTTTTCGCCAGCAGTTTGAGTTCTTTTACGACTACTTTCTTTTCATTGGGTACGCGATACTTTGGCTCAAAATTATTATCCACATCCACAGAGAGCTGTGATTTCAACAGGTCGCGCACATGCCCCACCGAAGCGCGGACAGTATATCCTTTGCCAAGAAAACGCCCGACCGTTTTTGCCTTGGCGGGCGATTCAACGATGACCAATTTTCCCGCACGCACTTCCACCTTTTCAGGTTTTGGCGGGGGAATCAAACCAGCATGGGCTTCTGTCCTGCCCATGCGATAAAGTTTTGTGCCGCAAACGGGACAAATACCGGTTGTAACTGCCGAGCTTCGGGCATTGAAACTTGCAAGAGGGTCTTTTACCTCCCGCTTTTCCTTGCACTTCATACAATATGCTTCCATCAATCCTCCAGCGCAGAACGCGCGAACTTTGTTAGAGTAACAGAAATCTATCCCGTAAGGGTACGGGATAGAGCATACATTCTACGCAATTATTCATAATTTTACAAATACCAATTTTAATGTCATTGTGAACCCGCAAACAATATCATTTTACAGGCTCTCCCGTTTCTGGCGGGAAAAAACCTAAACACGAAGGACACTAAGTACACAAAGGAGGGGAAAAGCCTTTATTTCATGGGTTTTTCCTTCGTGACCTTCGTGTCCTTTGTGTTTGAAAATGGTTTTCCCGTTAAAAACGGTAGACCCAGCTTTTTCAATTAAAAAACTTCGGTAGTCTGGCGGTCTACGCGAGGCTGTTCACAGACCCATGACTTTGCGCCCCCGTCTCACGGCGGGTTTGCCTTTTCGAAG
>DATEDD010000149.1:0-4662 GCA_035286565.1 Anaerolineales bacterium | reverse complement strand
GCTCGCATGCCCGAACGTACTGAAATTGACGGAAGTCTCGACGAACAATTGATCGTCGAATACTACTCCAGACGCTAATCCTCCAATTGCGCTTCGGGTCGCACCATAAATCTGGCACTCGACCCGGCGCTTAATCAAAAGGGACAGGTGGACCGTGACGGGTATCATTACGAACATGGTTATGCCAAAAATTGAGCGCGAAGCAGAAGCTCGAAATTATGGCAAATTCACAATCAGCCCGCTAGAGGGCGGCTACGGCATGACGTTGGGCAATACCCTTCGCCGCGTATTGCTCTCTTCTCTGGAGGGAACTGCAATCACATCGGTGCGCATTGCTGATGTCCTGCATGAATTTAGCGACATTTCAGGTGTGCGCGAAGATGTCATCCAGGTCACGTTGCAGGTTAAACAGATCCGCATCAAGATGGATGGCGTTGACAGCGCTCGTATGCAGCTTGAAGTGCGTGGCGAGGGAACGGTCACCGCGGCAGATATTATCACTCCCGCAGAGATCGAGATCGTTAACCCCGACACATATCTCTTCACTGTGGACGGCGCAAAGACCAAACACGATATTGAATTCGTAGTAGAGCGTGGCCGCGGCTATTCCCCGGCCAACGAACGCGCTGGGCACATGCCTATCGGAGAACTGCCGGTGGATGCCATCTTCAGCCCGGTGAAGCGCGTCAATTGGGAAGTGGTTTCTGCCCGCGTGGGACAGAGCACCAACTACGACAAATTAATTTTGGAAATCTGGACGGACGGAACCATTTCTCCTGAACGAGCGCTGAGTTCCTCCGCCCGCATTTTGATTGACCACCTGCGGTACATTGCAGGAATCAATGAAGAAATGCTTGCAGTACCTTTGGAACGCGAATCAACCGGAAGCCGTTTGAGCAGTGAATTGGCAGAAACGCCAGTGGAAGCCCTGGACCTTTCCGTGCGTGTCTTCAACTCGTTGAAGCGCACCGGCATTACCACCGTTGGTGACGTGCTCGACCTCCTTGAAAAAGGCGAGACCGCGGTTATGTCCATTCGCAATTTTGGCGAGAAGAGTCTCGATGAACTCCGGGAGAAAATGCGTGAAAAGGGCTTCATGAAAGACGAATCATCGTCGGAGAGTTAGAAAGAGATGCGACATTCAATAGCAGGTTACAGATTGGGACGCACAAAGAGCGCACGTATTGCCCTGCGCCGCAACCTGATCAAACAATTTTTTACGCACGAGCGTATTCAAACCACCAAAGCCAAAGCCGCTGCAATCCGCGGTGATGCCGAACGCTTGATCACGCTTGCAAAGAACAGCGAAAGCGGCAGCGCCGAACAGAAAGTTAACGCCCGCCGCCTTGCCATTTCCAAACTAGGCGACAACCAGATCATCAAACGCCTGTTCAACGAGATCGCCCCGCGCTTTGCCACACGACCCGGCGGTTACACCCGCGTGACGAAACTTGGTCCCCGCTTCGGCGATGCGGCTGAGATGGTGATGCTTGAGTTAGTGGAAGAATAGAGATTAGAGAATAGAGACTAGTCTCCAATAACTAATCTCTGGTCTCAAAACATGGCACGTTACCAAGTGATCCTTGCTTACGACGGCGCTGGTTTTACCGGCAGTCAACGGCAGGCGAACTCCCGCACAGTGCAGGGCGAGTTGGAAAAAGCGCTCCGCAATTTGGGTTGGTCTGATCGGTCAGTCCTTATGGCTGGCCGGACAGATACAGGAGTTCATGCAACCGGGCAAGTGGCCGCATTCGATTTTGAATGGACGCACTCAGCAGACAAACTGCTTTGGGCGCTCAATGCGAGCCTTCCATCGGACCTTGTTATAAGAAGCCTGCGCCCAACCTCGGCGGATTTTCATCCACGTTTTGATGCAACATCGCGCGAGTATCGTTACAGGGTGTTCTTCGAACCGATCCGTGATCCACTGCGAGAGAAATTCCTGTGGCGCACGTGGCCCGCTGTGGATGAAGATGCTCTCAAACGGAATGCAAGCATCTTCATCGGAAAACATGATTTTGCCGCCATAGGCACACGGACAATGCCGAACGGCACCACCGTTCGCACGGTGACCAAGGCCGAATGGAAGAAAATGCCGGATGGTGAGTGGCGGTTCGAGGTTAGAGCGGATGCGTTTTTATATCGCATGGTTAGAAGATTGGTTTTTGTGCAGGTGTCTGTCGCTCAGGGAAGATGTCCAGTGGAGAAAGTCCAACAGGCCTTATCAAAGCAGGAAGCGCTGCTTGCCGGGCTGGCTCCCGCGCACGGACTGACGCTGGTTGAAGTATCGTATGGATCACGTGATTAGATTATGAAACGGAGTGACGAAAGTGCAACAGAAAACATATTATCCAAAAGCTGTTGAAATTCAGCGCGACTGGGTTGTAATAGATGCCGAAGGGCAGACCCTAGGCCGCCTTGCTGCGCGCATAGCGCATCTTCTGCTTGGCAAACACAAACCAACCTTCACACCCGGCGTGGAGATGGGAGATTTTGTAGTTGTGGTTAATACCGAAAAGGTTAGTGTAACCGGTACAAGAACGAACAGTAAACTGGAAAGCAAGATCTATTATAGTCACTCCGGTTATCCGGGCGGCTTGAAGAGCATTTCCCTGCGGGATCAATTGGCCCAGCACCCTGATCGCGCCCTGCGCGAGGCTGTCTGGGGTATGCTTCCTCATAATCGCATGGGACGCTCCACCCTAAAACATTTGAAGATTTATGCCGGTCCCAACCATCCACACCAAGTGCAAACCCCGAAAGTTTCGGAATAAAGAGGTAAGTGAATATGGCACAATATTATGAAGGTATAGGCCGTCGCAAGGAAAGCACCGCCCGCGTGCGCTTGATGACTGGCAGCGGTAAATTTACCGTGAATGAAAAAGATTTCGCTGCGTTTTTTACACGCAGGGGCGATCTCGAAGATATAATGCGCCCATTCGGCGCGGTGGGTCAGGAAGCGACGAAATACGACGTGAGCGTACTAGTTAACGGAGGTGGCACAACTGGGCAAACCGAATCGGTGCGTCTTGGCATTGCCCGCGCGCTTCAAATTATTAATGCAGACTGGACCTCCGCCTTGCGCAAGAAGGGCTTGCTCACCCGCGATGCCCGCGTGAAGGAACGCAAGAAACCCGGCCTCAAGAAAGCCCGCAAGGCTCCAACATACACCAAGCGTTAGTTTTTTATTAACTCGAACTCAGTTCGTAATTGGTAATTCGGTTTTTACGAATTACCAATTACGCTTTAAACGGAGATTTCCATGGATTTTAATATGATCGCTTCCACATTTAAGACGCTGCGCCTCACACCCCCCTCAAAACTGATTCTGCTCGAAGCCCAGACTCTTTCAACCGTGCATTATCCTCCCTTCCCCCCTGATATGCCTGTTTTGTTGACGGGAGTCGATTCGCATGATCTGGCATTGCATGTGAAGAAAGTATTGCTGGCGGTGTATCCGAAAGGACATGAGGTGAACATTGTCGAAGGTCAAAGGTCAAAGGTCGAACGGCTTGGCGACTTTCAACCTTCGACCTTCGACTTTCAGCCTTCGACCTGTCTCTATCTTCCATCACTAGGGGAGGGGACATCGTTTGAATCATTCGCGGAAATCGTGGCACATTTGCGCGCACCGGATGGCTGTCCATGGGACAAGGAGCAAACTCACCAAACCCTGCGGACTCATTTGCTCGAAGAAACCTACGAAACATTAACTGCCATGGATGAAAATGATTCCGCTGAGATGAGCGAGGAATTTGGCGATCTGCTTTTGCAGATTTTATTGAATTCCCAAATTGCCAGTGAAACCGATGAATTTTCAATCACAAGGGTCCTCAAAGGTATTTACGACAAGATTGTGCGCCGCCACCCGCATGTGTTTGGGGATGTGAAGTTGGATGGTGTGAAGGGTGTATTGCAAAATTGGGAAAAGTTGAAAGAAAAAGAAAGAGGAGCGCTTGCCCTCCCGAAAGAGCATCGGGACGATGTGAGCGGTGTCGAAGGGAAGAAAAAAGGTAAAGGATTGCTGGATGGAGTCCCTTTGGCATTACCCGCATTAACGCAAGCGCAGGAATATCAAGACCGCGCCGCGCGGGTTGGCTTTGACTGGCCTGAAATAGAAGGGGTGTTGGATAAAATCCGCGAGGAAATTGAAGAGATTAAACAAACACAGAATCTTGATGAAGTGACCGCCGAATTAGGTGACTTGTTCTTTGTGCTGGTCAACCTCGCCCGTTGGCGCAAAGTGGATGCTGAGTCTGCCCTGCGGGGTGCCAACTTGAAATTCAAAAAGCGCTTCGCATATGTTGAAAAACGCGCAAACCGAGATGGGCGAAATTTATCCGACATGACTTTGGATGAAATGGATGCCTCCTGGAATGAGGCAAAGAAACTGGGGATGTAATACCACTGATAACTGATATCGGAAATAAGCTATGATTTACCCGGATGGTGTGTCAAAATAAAAAATTCCAAAAATCCGGGAGTCTGAGACAAAAATTATTGTATTTCACAAAACGGTTGTATAATCCCGCTTGGATCGTTTTTACTGGGGCGCAACTGCTCAAATTTACTCAAGGAGAGATCATATGCATATTAACTTCGCAATGTGGCGTAAAGCCTCGTGGCAGCTGATCAAGATGGATGACAAAAAAGAGTGGGATG
>DATEDD010000148.1:0-3041 GCA_035286565.1 Anaerolineales bacterium | reverse complement strand
AGTGCGGCGTGATCTTGGAATCTCCCCTGTGCATTAAAGATGAATCACATTAATAACACCTGGAAGAAGCATATTCCTGCGTTCCTCGCCGCAACCCTGATCATATTGTTGTGGGAGATTTCATCCGGGGCCGGCCTGATCTCACGGCTTCTTTTTCCTTCGCCATCACGAATATTTCTTTACTTCCTTGAATCTTTAGGAAGCGGGGAGATTTTTCGTGCGCTTGGAGTCACATTGATCCGACTGGTCACCGGTTTTGTTGCCGGTGCTGTTCCTGGCTTGATCCTTGGCTGGCGGATGAGTTTTTCTCATCGGTTGCGGAATTTTGCCGAGCCTTTCATTGCAGCGTTTTATCCAATGCCCAAAATCGCAATCTTTCCATTCATCATGTTCATTTTTGGAATTGGTGAGAGTTCAAAGGTGGTTGCCGTGGGGGTGACCGCCTTTTTCCCCATCCTGATCAATACCATGGCCGGCGTCCAACAGATCAACCCTGTGTACTTACACGTTGCACAAAACTACGGTGCAGGCAGGTGGAAAACATTCACGACCGTGGTTTTCCCTGCAAGTTTGCCATGGATTTTGGCAGGTGCGCGGATTGCCTTGAACACAAGCTTTATGGTGGTTATTGCAGTTGAATTACTTGCTGCCAGGTCGGGTCTGGGCGTTCTTATTTGGTTTGGCTGGGAAACGCTGAATACCCTGAAACTTTATACAGCTCTGGGCGCGATTGCCCTGGTGGGCGTATTGATCAATCTTTTCTTTAGCTGGCTGTTCACCAAATACCTACCTTGGCATCAAGCGTTTGGGTGGGAGAGTGAGTATCCCAAGAAGAGCAATCAGGCTTAATGCAATGACATATTTGAGATCCCGCGATGATTTTGAGTCGCTTCCCCTGGAATTGCTTGACAACACGTACCTGGGTGCGTTTTCGCGAATAGTTAATAAATTCCCGCATAACATCGCAATCACAAGCAATGGGCGGCAAATATCCTATCAGGGATTGAATGGGCTTTCCAACGCCGTTGCTCACCACATCGTATCCGTGTTGGGAGATGGCAAATCACCCGTAGCACTTTTGTTGCGGCACGATATTGAAGCTATTGTTGCATTGATGGGAGTCCTAAAGAGCGGGCGGCCCTATGTGGCAATGGATACGTCCTTCCCGGTGGAACGCATGAAACTGGTTATGGCTGATTCGCAGGCGGATATGATCCTGACCGATGATAATTACCATCTCATTGCCAAGGAAATATTAATCGGCCAGCCTCGACCTGCTTTGTTGAACATCGATGAATTGGATTTGGCTATAAGTGATAAGCCGCGGGAAGCTGTCATATCTCCGAGGGATCCCGGAATCATTTTTTATACATCTGGCAGCACCGGGAAACCAAAAGGCGTGGTTTGGAGTCACCAGCAGATCATTTCGAACACCGTGTTTTACGTGAACGAGATTCGCATGGCTCCTTCTGACCGTTGTACATTATTGAGTTCCATTGCATTTGCTGCATCGCGAACCCCGCTTTTCGACACGCTGGCTTGCGGAGCCAGAATATGCATGTTTGACCTGAAATCCAGCGGTGTAAATGGATTGATGGACTGGCTGGTAGCTGAACAGGCGACTCTTTTCCGGGGAGCGGCTCAGATCTTCCGCGCCGTTTTCTCGGGCGCACCGAAGGGATTTATCTTTCCCTCCCTGCGTATGGTTAGCATTGGGGGACAGCCGGCCACAGCGCATGATATTGAGCTGTGTCGCGAACATACTCGGCTCGATTGCAGCTTTCACCATATGCTTGCCAATACAGAGACTGGGGTATTAGCCAGTTATTCCATCAGCCGGGAGACGATACTCAAAGGAGAGCTTATCCCCGTGGGAGATCCTCTTGGGGATAAGGATATCCATATTGTTGATGATAATGGACAAATTGTCGGAGATGGTCAGGAAGGCGAAATTGTTGTCAGGTCAAAGTTTCTGTCCCTTGGTTATCTAAACGATCCTGAGTTGAACGCTCAGAAATTCAAGATCCACCCCGATGGTTCAACCACTTTTTTTACCGGGGATCTGGGCCGCTGGAATGAAGATGGCCTGTTGGAGCACCTGGGCAGAAGGGATGAATCGGTCAAAATCCGCGGTTACACCGTCAATCTCTCTGAAATTGAAATTGGTATCCGTAAATATCTTTCCGTCGACGATGTGGCTGTTACAGCGATAGACACCGGGCAAATGGGTGGATCCAAGCAGATTGTTGCCTATATTGTTCCGGTTTCTAATACGGCGATATCAGTAAATGACGTCCGCACAATTCTGATGAGGCAATTGCCAGGCTACATGGTGCCAGCCTTTGTCGAATTCCTGGATACCCTGCCGAAAACACCGACCGGCAAGGTGGATAAACGGGCACTGCCACCCATCAAAAGTAGGCAGGAACTCGGCGTTGATGACTTGCCGGGCGATGTAACAGAAGCAAAGTTGTTGAAAATTTGGGAGCAGATTCTGGGAGTCAAGACCATCGGCGTACAAGATAGGTTCTTTGACATTGGCGGCGATTCTTTGATGGCAATGAGTCTATTGTTAAGTATTGAGAGAAGTTTTTCAAGGAGAATGCCTTTGGCCATTATTTCACAGGCGTCTACCATCAAACAACAGGCTCAAATTCTGCGTGATGTGGATTCGTTTGATATTACACCTGTCCTGATCCCAATACACACACAGGGAAATAAGAAACCGATCTATTGTATTGGTGGCAAAGGTGGAAATCCGATTAGATTCCATCACCTATTAAGGTATCTGGATGCGGATCAACCTGTTTATTTCCTGCGTAATAGGGGGTTTGAAACAGGTGAGCGTATTGTAACGACCGTTGAGGCGATGGCGTCGGACTATTTGATCGAGATAAAAAGGATTCAGCAATCGGGGCCCTACTGTTTTTTGGGGGAATCGGGAGGCGGACTGGTTGCATATGAAATGGCGCAGCAGCTCCGACGTCAGAGTCAGCAAACGGCACTTGTTGGACTGCTTGATACATATCTATTTGATATGA
>DATEDD010000147.1:0-2713 GCA_035286565.1 Anaerolineales bacterium | reverse complement strand
AATTCTTGTCTTCAACTATTGCTATCACGGTTCAGTGGATGAAACTTGCATCACGATGGATGAAGAAGGCACGCCAATGTCGCGCCCCAATAACATGGGTCCGCAAATTGATCCACGTGAAACTTCAAAGGTGATCGAGTTCAACGATATTGCCGCGCTCGAAACTGTACTCTCTGCGCGTGATGTGGCCGCTGTGCTTGCCGAACCCGTCATGACAAATATCGGCATCATTCATCCCAACCCTGGTTATCACGAAGTTCTGCGTGAATTGACTCGCAAATACGGAACGTATCTCATCATTGACGAGACTCACACCATCTGCACGGGTCCAGGCGGATACACCGCCTCATTCGGACTTGAGCCTGATTTTCTGACCCTCGGCAAACCCCTCGCTGGAGGTGTCCCTGCCGCGATCTATGGTTTCACCGAAGAAGTGTCACAAGCCTTCACTGCGAAACTTTCTGTGGAAGACTCAGACGTGAGCGGAATTGGTGGCACGCTCGCGGGCAACGCGTTGTCCATTGCGGCGATGAAAGCCACGTTGCAAAATGTTTTAACAGAAGGGTTTTATTCAAAAGCAATTGCTTTACAAGACCAATTTACGGCAGGCGTTGAATCTGTCATCAAAGAATTTGATTTGCCGTGGATTGTCAAACGCCTCGGCAACCGCTCCGAGTACTGGTTCCGCCCGAAGCCGCCAAAGAACGGTGGCGAAGCCCACGCCGCAGTTGACCCTGAACTCGACCGCTACATGCATCTCTTCGCCCTCAATCGCGGTATTTTGATGACACCTTTTCATAATATGGCGCTTATCTCGCCAGAAACTACACAGGAAGATGTGGATTATCATACAAAGGTATTTAGAGAAGCGGTTGTGAGTTTGTTTGAGTAGGACAAAATTCCATTTTGCCCTATGTGATGTATAATGTGATGTATAGTCACAGGAGCGTCTTATGGCACAAATGATTCGCAAGCAAATCTATATTCAAAAGAGTCAGGAAGAACGGCTGAAAAAAGTTGCGGAAGCGCGAGGTGTGAGCGAAGCAGAAATCATCCGCCGTGCGCTGGATGTTGAACTAAAACGCGCTGGCTATCGCCTGGCGTATGATAACGAAGCATGGCAGCGGTTATACAATGCCATTCTGGAAATGGATAAACTTCCTCCTGTGCCTCAAAAAAAGCGCGATTGGAAACGCGAAGATCTTTACGAAGAGCGTATGAAACAATATGACCGCAATACTTCTTGATACCAATATTCTGGTTTATGTTTTTGATCTCGCGGAAATAAATAAACGCGCGCAGGCTGTGACGATTATCCGTGAGTTGCAAAATAGATCTTTAGGCTGCCTGAGTATTCAATGCCTTTCGGAATTTTTCAATGCAACTACACTGGGAACGTCGCCGAAATTGACTATCAACGCCGCCCTTCAATATGTTCAGGATTATTTGCAGGCTTATCCAACATTTCCGCTGACACAATCCATAGTCTTGGAAGCGGCGCGTGGGGTGCGTGATTATTCCTTTTCATTCTATGATGCCCAGATTTGGTCGTCAGCATTGATTAATGATGTGCCTGTAATTTTTAGCGAAGACTTTTCTGACGGGAAAACCATGGAAGGCGTTCGTTTTGTGAATCCTTTTACTGAAACTTTTGAACTGGAGAAATGGATATGACCGATTACAAACATCAGGTTTGGCGTGTAAACGTTCGCAACCAGACCTTGAGCCTGGAACCTGTTCCCGAAACATGGGTTCGACTGGGCGGTCGCGGACTCCTTGCGCGCATCATGCTTGACGAAATGGACGCGAAGTGTGATCCGCTTGGCGCAGGGAATAAACTCATCTTTGCGCCTGGTTTGCTGGTGGGACACATGCTCTCATCCACAGATAGAATTTCGGTGGGCGGCAAATCCCCGTTGACGGGCGGCATCAAAGAAGCCAATGCGGGCGGGCGCACAGGTTATCACATGGCGTTTATGGGCATGAAGGCGCTCATCATTGAAGATAAGCCCAAAGAAGATGGTTTCTGGGTTTTGCATCTATCGCTCAATGGTGCAAGGTGGGAAAAGGCTGATGACCCCTCGATTTACTCAGGGCAGAGTTTGGCTGGACTTGGCGTTTATGAAACTGCGCCAAAGCTACTAGAAAAATATGGCGATAAAGTTGCCATTGCGTTAATCGGTCCTGGCGGTGAGATGCTGATGAAGTCCGCGGGGATTCAGAATATTGATAAAGACAAAGTCCCAGCGCGTATTGCTGCTCGCGGCGGACTCGGCGCGGTGATGGGCTCGAAGGGATTAAAAGCCATTGTGTTCGATCATGCCCGTGGGCAGAAGCCGCCAATCGTTGACCCCGAAGCGTTTAAAGTCGCACAGAAAGATTATACAAAGTCGGTGATGGAACATCCGCAATCCGTCACATATCGCGATTATGGTACAGCCGCGATGACGCAGTTGACACAGCAGTTTGCGGGTATCCCTGTGCATAATTTTTCGCGCGGAACTTTTGAACAGGTGGAGAATGTCAGCGGTGAGGCTTTGCGCGAATTCACACTGCAACGCGGCAAGCCGTCAGACCCGTCTCATGCGTGCATGGCAGGTTGTACGATCAAATGCTCAAATGTGTTTGGCGGGGAGGACGGCAAGATCATCGTCTCGCCGCTTGAGTATGAAACCATCGGATTAATGGTAACAAATTTGGATATTGATTCACT
>DATEDD010000146.1:0-2946 GCA_035286565.1 Anaerolineales bacterium | reverse complement strand
CCTGATCCTACGCAATCAGGTATAATCTCCGCCTGATCATTTTTGATATACAGGAGGTGAACCGAATTTATCATTAGGGAAAGACAGCGCATGATCCTTTGCAAAAAGGATGACGAGGATAAGGGTTCTTCATTGCAAAATGGAGTTAACTTTTTTGGTGGTCGAGTAGAGCAAATGATCTTCTTGCTCATACGAGACCTCAAAAAAAGGAAAATCGAAAGTTCAGCGGAAGCCCTTCGGGTGCGCCATCACCCGTCAAATCTTTCCCTCCAAAGATAACTTTGTTCATAACACCGCACGAGTAATCGCGCGGTCAAAAGGCATTGGACTGGCAGAAAAGATAAGTAGTGAAAAGGGATTAGGTAAAAAGGTAATAAGGGTTGTCGCTTACATCAGCACTCCCTAATTACCTATTCCTAAATCCAAAACTCTAAATTTCGGAGGAATCCCAACTATGTGTGGAATCGTCGGATATGTCGGCCCGCGCGATGCGACGCCGATCATCCTCAATGGCTTGAAACGACTTGAATACCGCGGCTATGACTCGGCTGGGGTTGCTGTTATTAATGGCAACCAGATCGAGGTCCGCAGAGACGCGGGCAAGTTATCCCAATTAATTGACCTCGTTAGTAAAAGTCCAGTGAAAGGCGCGCCCGGTATTGGTCATACACGCTGGGCAACGCATGGCGCGCCCTCTGCACGGAACGCGCATCCGCATGTCGGCAATTCCGGAAAAATCGTCGTCGTTCACAACGGCATCGTGGAAAATTTCCTCGAACTAAAAGATGAACTCACCAGCGAAGGTGTAATCTTCAATTCAGAAACAGACACCGAAACCATCGTACAGCTCGCCGAGCACCTTAAAGCGGGAGGAAGCAGTCTGGAAGATGCGGCGCGAAAAACATTCAATCAGATCGAAGGCGCGAACGTTGTTGTATTGATGTCCACCGATGAACCCGACAAGATCATAACAGCGAGAATCGGAAACGCCGGCGGGGTCGTGATCGGACTGGGCGAGAACGAAAATTTTATCGCCTCCGATATTCCCGCCATTCTCGAACACACGCGCAAGGTGATTTTCCTTGAGTCGCGCCAGATGGCGATTGTGAAGCGCGACGGCGTTCGCATCCAAACGCTTGAGGGCCTGGAAGTCATCCCTGAAATTCATACCATTGCATGGGACGCCGTCTCAGCGGAAAAAGGCGAGTACCGTCACTTCATGCAAAAAGAGATCCATGAGCAGGTGCGCGCTTTGACCGATACGCTGGCCGGACGGGTTGATTTTCAGGAGGGACGCATTCGCCTACCTGAATTAAACCTCACGCCTGAAATTGCCAAACGGATACAACGCATCTATATCACCGCCTGCGGCACTGCCGCTTATGCCGGCATGGTTGGAAAATACTTGATCGAAAAAATTGCGCGCGTACCTGTTGAAGTGGTCATCGCCTCTGAATTTCGTTACAGCGATCCCATCATTGACAATAATACGGTAGTGCTGGCCATCTCCCAATCCGGTGAAACAGCAGACACGCTCGCCGCGATGGAAGAAGGCCGCCGCAAAGGCGCAATTGTCTGGAGCATCGTAAATGCGATTGGCTCGCAAGCCATGCGGGTTGCAGACGGATACATTTCCATGCAAACCGGGTCAGAAGTGGGCGTGGCTTCCACGAAAGCCTTTACTGCGCCTCTCGCTGATCAGTACATGCTCGCGATCCTACTGGCTGACATGCGCGGTGTCTTGAATGAGGAAACACGCAAATCGCTCGTGGCGGACCTGCGGCTTGTCCCGGACCTGGCAGGTAGAGTGCTCGACACGGATGCGGATGTTGAAAAATTAGCGCATATCCTGAAGGATATACAGCACTGTCTTTATCTCGGGCGCGGCATCAACATGCCGATTGCCTACGAGGGCGCCTTGAAGTTAAAAGAAATTTCATACATCCATGCCGAGGGCTATCCCGCCGGCGAGATGAAGCACGGGCCGATTGCGTTAATTGATGAGCAAATGCCTGTGCTTTGTATTGCGCCAAAAGATCCCTGGCATGAAAAAATGATCTCACAGATCCAGCAAGCCAGGGCGCGCGGGGGCATCGTGATCGCCATCGCCACCGAGGGAGATGAACTCGTCAAAAATATGGCGGATCATATTCTCTGGGTGCCGGCAGCGCCGTGGATGCTATCGCCGATCATCACCGTCATACCCCTGCAGCTGCTGGCCTACCATATCGCCGCCATCCGCGGCCTGGATGTTGACCAGCCGCGCAACCTGGCAAAAAGTGTCACAGTTGAGTAAAAAAAGGAGGAGTACCAACAAAGATGAGTACTCCTCCTTTTTAATCCCTTTCAATTTTGTGTTTACATAAGAATCAGGAAAGAGTATAATTTTATCCAGTCTACTTTTTTTCTCATTTATTTTCGAAGTGGTTAAAGTGTAAGTTTGCTGAAAGGAGTTATTCATTATGATTCACAAAAAATCTGAAAATGGACAGGCCATTATCTTGATCGTTTTTGCCATCGTCGGTCTGATTGGCTTAACTGGTCTGACTGTGGACGGCGGCCTGGTGTACTCGGACAGGCGGCAGGCCCAAAATGCAGCAGATTCCGCGGCCTTTGCTGCCGCGCTTGCTTACAGCAGAAATCAAAATTACACAACAGCCGCACAAAATGTCACCTCGACAAACGGTTACGACAATGACGGCACAACCAACACCGTAACGGTCACCACCGCCGCCTCCCCTTCCGGAACCTGCCCTCCATTAGCGATGGATAATTTGGATATTACTGTTGAGGTCACATCTCATGTAGATACAACCTTCTCAACTGTCGTGGGAATCCAACAGGTTACAAATACAGTGACTGCTACAACGCGTGCGTGTGACACCTATGTCGCTCCAATATTTGGCGGAAATGCCATCGTGGGTCTCAATCCCAGCACAACGAACT
>DATEDD010000145.1:0-2591 GCA_035286565.1 Anaerolineales bacterium | reverse complement strand
CCTGCCCGTTTTCGTCCAGACAGACCGCGCCTGAATCATTACCCGTGTGACCTGCCACAATGCCAATGCGCAGCTGAGGCTGGGATGTGGTGACAGCATTCGGCGGGGGCTGAGGCGTGAGCATCAAACGCAGCTGCTCCTGCAAGTTGCCCGCAAACAGACTGTTCGGAGTCCATGCAGTAAAGAGAGTCGCAAGCAAAATTGCTACGCCTACCGTGGATGTGAACGCATTGACCGTGCGCGGTCTTCTGGCTGGCCGTCCTTTGGTAGATTCCATGTTCCCTATAATATTACCTAAAAAACAAACATGCAAGGTGCATTATTGACCACGTGCGCATAATAATGCAAACCATTCGTGCTTTTTATTTATCTGCAAAGGTGAGTAAATTTTGTATCGGCTTTAAATTTGAGATGGGCAGGCTTAAATTTTTTACGCGGGTATGTTCGTATTGAAATACTTTTGAATTTGGCAAAAGGAAATTTGCGCGCTGACTAAATTCTTCATGAGAGATATAACCTGCCAGAAAAATCTCCATGCCATACACCCAAATATTGCCCCATTCCAACTGAGAAATAATATGCGCTTCCGTTATCGCTTCACAACGGACCCCAACCCGAGCATCAGGCACACGGCGGACATGCAAACTCGTCAACGAATAAAAGGATTCCGTCACAACGATTTTTGTTTTCGGCGCGAGACTAACAGTATAGCGCTTCAACTCCCGACCTTGATCCTGCCCGCTGATTTCGATCAGCAGTTCATCCTCTGAATCAGACTTCAACATCAGCGCCCCAAGCGGATTCCAATTCAACGGCTTGCGCCACTCTTCAGGCATGGCATGGATGAGGTAATGCGGTTGTTTTGATTCGACAACTTTTTTTAAGTCAGCCTGTGAAGCGGCGATCAAGCCGGATAAAAATGCAAATAGGTACAGGTCATTGTATGAATGTCCATCGCTGGCATGGTGATCCGAAGGGACCAGCGCGGGCGCGTTCAACAACACGGCTGGGTTGCGGCGCATCTCCGCAATTTGTGCGCGGTGTGAGATCAGATAAGATTTTAGGTCACATCTGCGTCCGCCCAAAGTGACATCGTATCGCTCATGATCTGTGAATGGGGTGGCGGCTTTTACTTCAAAGGGAATATTTTGCTGGGAGAGGTATCGCCGAAAGGCAAGTTCCACTGCCACATTTGCCACGTCACGGCGCAATCTATCATAGGGCGAACTTCCCTTGCGGTCGAAGGAATGGGTGAGCGAGCGCAGTGCGAAGGCAATACCGCTTTCAGTGAGATCGGGCGTGTAAGGGAGGTGGATGAGGTCGGAAGGAGTGAGCATAGTAACCAGTTATCAGTGAGCAGGAAATAGTAATTGGTAATTGGTGATCAGTTATTGGTGTTTATTCGTTCCTGAATTGCAGGCAATAATGATGAAAGGTATTGCTGACCCAGGCGCTTCCCAATCCATATGGCGCGAGGGACTGGTTATCCTGCAGCCAGATCTTTTCATCTTTCAAAGTGTAGGTTTTGCCGAGTTCGCGGGCGATGTCCCATGCGAGCGGATAGACCCTGCCGCCCTTTTTGACGTTCTTTACGATTATTGTAAGGTAGGCTTTTTCACGAAGCAAGGGTTTTAAGCCGGCATAAATTTTTACAAGCCTCGCAAGAAATTCCTCGTATTCGTGGATGTTGCCCAGGTCGTTTGGATCTTCTGAATAAATGACATCCAGTTCTTCATCTTCGCGGCGTTTCTTTTGGTTGACAGCGCCTTTGGCGTGGAGCATGTCCCAGTAGGGAGGCGAGGTTAATACATAGTCAAAGGTCAAAGGTCTGCCCTGGGCAATGTCGAAGGGTTGAAGGTCAATTGCATTTACGGCGTCGGCATTAATGATCTCAGACTTTAGACTTTCGACTCTTTGACCCAATATGGCGCGTTCTTCTTCGATAAATTGCTTTGCGATTTCTGTGTATTTGAGATTCAATTCGATGCCGTAAGAGTTGCGCCCGGCGCGCAGGGCGGCGATGAGAGTGGAACCTGTGCCTGCCATTGGATCAAGCACGGTTTCGCCGGCTTTTGTGAAGAACTCAATGAATTCCTGCGCCAGGGTTTCGGGATATTTGGCGGGATGCACCAGCGCGTCCTTTTTGCGCTTCGGCGGGTTGTGAATGAACCATGACTTTTGAAATTTCAGCCAGGTCTTTGGGTCGAGGTCGTTGAGTTTGTTTTTGGTCATTGAAAACCTTTAATATACAAATAGTAATTCGGGTCTCGATACGCCCTCTAAAACCATTCGGGCTACTCAACCATCAATCGCTAATTGCCAATCGTAAATCACCAATCGTGGTCTCGATACGAGCGACAAAAACCACACTTCGACAGGCTCAGTGCGCCGCTCGCTCTACTCGACCACCAATCGCCAATCCCAAATCCAAAATCGTAAATAGTTTTATGGTGTTGCTGTCGGTGGGATGTAGTCCACGCTTTGGATGCTGAGATCGGAGAATGATACGACAGCGGCGGTATTGCCAGCGGACCGGACAAATACGCCAAGTGTGCCGCTTGGGAAGCTGGGGTCAATGATCCTAAATTGAA
>DATEDD010000144.1:0-4077 GCA_035286565.1 Anaerolineales bacterium | reverse complement strand
AGCGATATTCGAAAAAGCCCAGTCCTTCACTGTTTCTCTGGGGGCAGTCGTCAACAATGCTGCTGTGCAAGTTGCCAAGCCGCTTGTGCAAACGACAGTAGAAGAGTGGGACGCGGTCATGGCGGCAAATTTACGCTCTGTGTTTCTGGGCGTAAAACTGGCTTACCCGCTTCTCAAAGCGGACAATGGCGGCGCGGTGGTGAATGTCTCCTCGGTTCATGCCGTGCAGACCTCTGCCAATATTGCCGCGTATGCCGCATCCAAAGGCGGGTTGCTCGCGTTGACCCGCGCCATGGCAATTGAATTTGCGCCGGATCATATCCGCGTTAATGCCGTTCTGCCGGGCGCAGTGGATACGCCCATGCTGCGCGCGGGGCTTGGACGCGGGCACGTTGGGCAGGGAGACATGCAGGAACGGTTGGATAACCTTGCGCGAAAAACCGTCATTGGGCGGGTGGGAACGCCTGAAGAGATCGCGCATGCCATTTATTTCCTTGCCGATCACGAACAATCCTCTTTTATGACAGGCCAGTCCATGATCGTGGATGGCGGCGCGACAGCCAGGTTAAGTACGGAGTAATGTGAAAACATCAACTCTTCAATTATCACGATATTTATTTTTCCTGACAGCGGCCATCCTGGTCGTTTTTGGCGCGGGTTCTTTTATGCGCATCAATGAAAACCCAAATCAGGTTGTTTTATATTCGATTTATGCCCTTTTGATGTTTGGCGATGCCGCTTTTATGTTGATCTGCGCTTTTCTATTGCATCGAAAAAAGAAACAAGTATACAGGTTCGCTGTCATTGTCCTTACTCTCAATATCGTTTTGACGATCTTCGATCAATTTGGTTTTATCGATCTTCTTTTCCTGCTCCTCAATTTAATTACACTGATCGTTTTGTTTATTGCACGCAAAGAATTTAATCCTGTATGAAACAAACTTTCAAAAAGATCATCCCCCAGCCAGTCTGGCAATTTTCCCGAGACACCTTCGACTCCATCAAGCGTATTCCCGAACTGCCTGACGCATACTTGCATCCCTGGCGGCGTGAGAGCATTCGCCGTCTCGCTGAACTCAAGGATATTCATAAAAGCAAACGGGCTTTCATCATTGGGAATGGGCCCACCCTCAAACACACCGATCTCACCAAACTAAAAAATGAATTTACCTTCGGTCTGAATCGCATCTACTTGCTTTTCCCCAAACTCGGTTTTAGGACAACTTATTTTTGCTCCATTAATGACCTGGTCATCGAACAGTTTGCCGATGATATTCTTGCGCTTCCCATGCCGAAATTTTTAGCATGGCGTTCCCATCGTCATTTTTCCCCAACCTTACAACTTTCAAACATTCCAACCTTTGTTTACACATCCTATACAAGTCCGCACTTTGCTCAAAATGTAACGGGACGTGTCTGGGAGGGTGCGACCGTTACAACCTTTGCGCTACAACTTGCGTTCCACATGGGTTTTGAAAAGGTCATTCTCATTGGCGTGGATCATGATTTCACCTCGAAGGGCGATGCGAATAAAACCGTCACTTCGCAGGGCGATGACCCAAATCATTTCATGCCTAATTATTTTGGCAAGGGTGTCAGATGGCAGCTGCCTGATCTTGATACTTCCGAAGTTGGGTACGTCATGGCACGCGAAGCCAATCGCAAAGCGGGGCGCGAAATTGTGGATGCCACCATCGGCGGCAAACTGACCGTCTTCCCCAAAGTGGACTACAATTCCCTCTTCTGATTTTCGATGGGTGGTCGAGTAGCCCGAATGATTTTAGAGGGCGTATCGAGACCACGGATTACGGATCACACAAATGCCATCTTCGCCTCAAACCCGACCTCGTATCTGGTTCATCACCTTCATCATTTTGCTCGCCTTGGGCGGTCTCCTGCGCCTCTTCGACATCACCGACCCGCCGTTGGACTTTCATCCCTCTCGTCAGCTTCGCAATTCAATCGTTGCGCGTGATATTTATTATTCCATACTCCCGTCAGCCACAACTGAACAGCGTGAACTCGCCTCTTCCTTTGCCCGCTCCGTCGGGAAATATGAACCGCCTGTCATCGAGTCAATTGTGGCGTACACCTATCTGGTCACTGGCGAGAACATTGCCGTGGCGCGTGTGTGGATGACGATCTTCTGGCTGGCAGCTGGTGTCGCTTTGTTTGACCTGCTGCGCCGCGCAACCTCCCCCTGGTCGGCGTTGATCGCGCTGGCATATTATCTCGCCCTGCCGTTTTCGGTGCAGGCAAGCCGCTCTTTTCAACCCGATCCGTTAATGACATCTGCTTTTGTGATTGGCATTAATTTTCTTTATCGCTGGAGTGAAGAATATGGAGTTCAGGAGTTTGCTCCTGCATCCAACGGCAAGCCGTTGGACTCCAAAAATGAAACCTGGAAATGGGCTATCCTCGCTGGCGTTTTCCTCGGACTGGCAGTCTTTGTAAAGATCGTGATCGCTTTCTTTGTGGGCGCGGCGGCAATTGCAATGGTGTTGTTTACGCTAAAGAAAGATTTTTGGAAATCTAAACAAGTGTGGACAATGGCGGCGATGATGGTCGTCCCTGCGCTGATCTATTATGTTTTCCTGAATCAAAGCCGCTCCACTGAATATTTCATCGCATGGACAGTGGCGCTTACCAATCTCATCACCAGCACAGACTTTTATACCAAGTGGCTGGCTTTTCTTGGTACTCTTTTCGGCCTGACCATAATCTTTCTGAGCATTGCGGGTGCGCTAATCGCCAGTCCGCGCATGAGATGGTTGTTGGTCAGTTTGTGGATCGGATATATGCTATATGGGCTGACATTGCCTTTCCAGATGTACACGCACAGTTATTACCATATTCAACTAATCCCCATCATTGCACTGGGACTGGCTGTGGTATTGAATCCGCTCGTTGAAAGTGTGGCAACTCAAGGCGGAGTCGGACGCGTGGGTTTTATCGCATTGACCGTGGCAGTGATCGGATATCAAGCCTACGTGGCAAAATCCGTTTTGGTCGCAGAGGATTTTCGTCATGAGCCTGTGTATTGGAATGAGGTGGGGGAAGTGATTCCGTCCGATGGAAATGTGATCGCGCTGACACATGATTATGGATATCGTTTGATGATGTATGGCTGGCGCAAGGTGAGTCTGTGGCCGTTGACAACCGGGCTGAGCGATGTGCGCAATGCGGATAGAAATGCCGCGGATGATTTTGCCGAGTTGACCGAAGGCAAGCAATATTTTTTGGTGACTGCATTTAGCCAGTTGGATAAACAACCTGGTTTGAAGGAAATTTTGAAACAATACCCGATTGCTGTGGAAGGCGATGGATATGTGTTGTATGATTTAAGAAAATAATATGACTCTCGTTTCCATCATCACTCCCTCGTACAATCAAGCCTCCTATCTCGAAGAGACGATCTTGTCTGTTTTAAATCAGGATTATCCGCGCATTGAATACGTCGTCGTGGACGGCGCTTCCACAGATGGAAGCGTGGAAATTATCAAGAAATACGAAAGTAGATTCGCTTGGTGGGTTTCAGAAAAAGATCGTGGACAAGCGGATGCGATCAACAAAGGCATCGCCCGCGCAACGGGGGATATCGTTGCCTGGCTCAACTCAGATGATTATTATTTACAAGGCGCAGTCAGCGCGGCGGTGAAAGTCTTTGAAGAACATCCCGACGTTGTGCTGGTGTACGGGAACATGCTCGCCGTGGACGAAGATGGCAGGACCTTCAATACTTTGAATTACAAACAATTGACCATCGAAGATTTGTTGTGCTTCCAGATCATCGGACAACCCGCCGTGTTCATGCGCCGTTTTGCGCTGCAAAAGACAAACGGACTTGATTCTACTTTCCACTTTCTGCTCGATCATTTGCTCTGGATTCAAATTGCACAACATGGAAAAATTTTACACGTGAATCAAACCTGGTCTGCCGCGCGTTACCATGCCGAAGCCAAGAACCGCGCCAAAGCCGCTGAGTTTGGACGCGAAGCCTTCCGCATTTTGGAAACCGTAGCGCGAGATTTTCATCTCGCGCTCATTCTTGCAAAAGTGACTCGCCGCGCCCACGCC
>DATEDD010000143.1:0-6675 GCA_035286565.1 Anaerolineales bacterium | reverse complement strand
TGAACATAAGGCAATAAAATAATGACAGCCAACGTCAGCAGCACAAAAATAACAATCCGTGCCCAAAGTCGAAGCCGGGTCAGTGAGGCAAGGCCGAACGCCATGCCCACTAGCGAGGCAATCAGAGCTGTGCGAGTGCCGGATAGAGCAAGCCCCAGAAAGGCTGCCGGTATGTAAGCGTAGTTTACGAACTTCCACAAGGGGCCCATTCTACTGGTGCTTTTTGAAGCGGCAAGGTACCATGCCAAAGGTATACCTAAAGCCAGGATAAACCCAAATCCATCAGGGTTGGTCTCACCAGGGCTGAAGCGTTGATAATTAGTGTAAAAAACATTGCCCGTAAAGTAGTTATATACAGCACTGCCAATCGCTACATATGCGCCCAGTATGTATGCTTGCAACCCGGCCGAAATCGCTGCCCGTGTCGTGTAAAGATCCCACAGGATAAAGACCAGTACAAGCGTTTGAGTCCATGTCCTCAAATGTGCTAACGCCCTGTTGGGGTTCGCGCTCCAAAAAACGCTAACGGCGTTCCACAGCACGAAGAGGCAGACCATGACGTGGAATGGATGGATTTTGCGTAATCGACCAGTGAAGATAATTGTCGTCATCCAAAACCCCCCAACAGCAAGTCCGAGAACTTTGGCAACGGTACCCCAGGGAAGCCGGACCATACCTTCCCAGGGAATTAAAAAGATGAAAACGAGTGAAAGTGCAAATGCAATTCTGCGCATGGCTAATGTCTTTCAATAACAAGAGTGAAATTGGTTTACTAAACGTCCCGTCTCTGCCGAGGTACGTTCATTCCAGCAAGCTGGCGAACTTCGAGTTAGCCAGTACCTTCCTGACCTGGTCATAATTACTTATCATGTCGCGATGTGTGCCTCTTCTAATCTTGGTAAGTGGCGATTGAGGCATTTGTTCCCTGGAATTAAGTGAAAGAAAGTCTCCGATGAGGCGAAAATAATAAGTTTGGTCGCGAACCATATCCTCATAAGTAACTTCCAAATGAGGCAATCCGCACCATGCCAATAATTTTCTGGCCATGTTTTGCTGTCTTTGCAGCCACATGAACTTCCTGACGAGATTTCTGGTATCCAGTTCGACCCGTAGCTCATCAGGTGCCGATTGGCCAACCAGCAGATGTGCCCGACCTATTTTCGCCTTGACAGCGTAAGAGAGCAAGACATCCAGATGATTCCGCCGAACGAGGTGGATAACATGGATACGGTGCCGGACTAAATAGGCTAATATTTCAGGATATAGGCCCAGTTGTTTATACATCAATTTAAAGCCAACTTTTCCGGGCATGCCGTAAAGCGTATTCAAATACGAAAAGACAGAAAAGGGGCGAACCGTAAAACGCTCGAATTTGGTCTCGATAAATCGAGTGTAGGCAAAATCCGCATCCCACTTGTTATCCAGGATCCGTACTCTGGGAAGAAATAATTCCCCATGTCCAGTTACATCTTGAAAGTTATTCAGAGTGCTCATTACCCACTCTGATCCACTTCGATTCGTAGTGAGTACTACGAAATTAGAGTCTGTATTAGCCATCATATTAGAATATTCTCCTAAACTTTCCGAAATTTCCATTTGGGCAAAACGATACTAACAAGCTCCAGTATCTGCTGGTAAAGCTGACGCGCCGTCAATCCTATAACCAGTCCGTAAGCCAGCACACCGGACAACAAATAAATTGACAACTCCAGGTACAGGTTCAACGACTGGTCCTTCAGGAGGTATTTCAATCCGACTATGACGATGACCATCATCAGGGAAGCTAATAGCGGTGCCGTGAACTGCCGCAGGTACGTTCCAAAATCGACCCGGATGAGTTTACGAACGGCAATATAAGATACTGGTGCGAGTACATAGCCAACAATGACGAAGGAAGCAGCGACAGCCACAATACCCCACTGTACGGCTATCAAGAAGCCAATTACACTGCAGACAGCATTCAAGAGCATGATACCCAATTCCCACGACGGCTTACCGGAGGCCCTGATAACACTGCCATTAAAGAACAGCACCGACTGAAGAATGCCGATCATCGACAGAACTTGCATGACAGGAATGCTTGGTGCCCATTGTGCACCAAAAAGGGCCGGGACCAATTCTGGCGCCAGGACGCCCAACCCAATGAAGACGGGAAAAGATAACAGGCTTGTATACTGTGTGACTTTATAAAAGGCACCCCGCATCCGTTCCGGTGCGTGCTGAATGCGGGAAAACGTTGGAAAGGCAACAGTGTTGGTAACTTCCGTAACCAGCCTTATGATGATCAACAACAACCGGTAACCTACAGTATAAAAACCCAGCAAAGTTGGCCCCAGGAAATAACCGATTAGAAAATCATCCGATCGGCGGATTAAAACATTCAAAACATTGTTACCGACGATGGAAACCCCAAAACTGAATAGCTCCTTGTAATGCTTTTTGGATACGTTAAAGCCTGGGCGCCAATCACTGGAACGCCATAAAATAATAGCGGCAGCCACAGCCCTCACCAAGTTCTGGCCGACCAGACTCCAGACTCCAAAGCCTGCGAAAGCCATACTAATGCCGACAACACCACCGACCGTTGTGGCCGCCAGTGAGCGAGCTGCCAGGCTTTTGAAGGCCAGTTTTCGTTGGAGAATCGCGAGCTGTGTAGTGCTCAGGGCGTTAAGTATGAAGCCAAGTGATAGCCAACTCAAAACAGAAGCTATGCGCGGCTCACTAAAGAATGCGCCAATCAGTCCTGACGCAGCTATACTGCCTACTGTCAGGAGGATGCCGGTCAACATGCTCATCCAGAAAGCCGTATCGAGATGTCCCCGCTCAACATCAGCGCGCTGCACGATTGCAGCGCTCGAACCCTGGTCCAGGAAAATCTCGACAAAGTCCGTGAAAATGGTGGCAAGAGCCACCAAACCAAAAGCTTCTGGAGTCAATAGACGCGAAAGGACAACGAAGAAAACGGTCGTAATAGCCGCCCTGCCCCACTTTTGGATGGCCGACCAGAAGAATCCTTTAGTTGCTCTTTGCCGCAAGTTCATATTTTATAAATCTTCCTATGAGTCTCTTTTTGTATTCCACTGAAAGCTGCCCAGCATATTACTCAGCAATATCCTATATAACGGTGACTCCCCGTCTATGGAGATAAAGCATGGGCTTATAGATCAAATATTGTTTCAGACGGGATAAGGTTATGTTTCTTGAATGGAAATTATTTTCCCGACCTTGTTGATAGTCGACCACATCTCTCTCAAGATTCGGGCCATACTCGCGTTGAAAAGCCGGGTAGAGCTCTTTCTTAATGAAGTTGTAAAGCTCCAAATCCGCCTGGTTGGCTTCGATGAGCATCTGCCGGGTGCTTTCGGTTGACAGCAGGCGTTCTGCCAGGGCGTTTTTGCGAGCCACATTCACCGGCTTATAGGAGATGTTCAAATTATCGGCTACCAGGGCTTTCAACAACACCATTGATTCATCAAACCGTTCAGTCAACCCCACGAAAATATTCTTATCTCGAATGATTCGGATCGCCTTATTTACATCCGGCACACCGGCAATCATTTTCGTTTGATGGTTACGCGTCCACTCCTTTTGGATCCATTCTTCAAAAACAAGGTTTTTCTTCTTCCGATATTGGATGTTATATTGAAAGCGAGAGGCGCATGTTTTAAGAGGGTCACGCATGAAAGTGAAGTACTTTAACTGTGCCCCGTTTTCCTGCAGGTCGACATAGCCTGTTACACGGTGCCCGCCGATGCTTTCCAGGTGCGGGTATAGCTTGCGCAAGCGCTGCAGGTCTTGTGTTGAAAAGGGTGGATCTGTCCACTGGGCATGCCAGGGTTCCACCTCGCAGTGATTTATGCCAAAAGTACTTCGCAGAATGTAGCGGACTGTACTGCCCGCAGTTTTATTGATATGGATGAATACAAGCATAACTATCTCCAAGAAGACAAAAGAGTATTGCTTAACTGACAATGATGTTTGGTAGATCAGGCGAATTCCACTGTTTGCTCGGATTGCTCATGATACGAATTTATGATCCGTAGAACTTCATCTGCGACCTGCTCGATAGTGGTCTGACTGGTGTCAAACTGAAACAGGATGGGTTCTCCATCGGTTATCAGTTTCGCCAGTATCTGTTCATAGGATGCCCGGTAGCGCGCTAAAAAATGTAATACTTCGAGTTCAGATTTCCCTTTAACTGCATGCCGTTGGTTTCGGGAATTGATGCGCTTCTCAAGAATAGGGTCAGGTGCATCGAGCCAGATCACGATATCCACTATCGAAGCCCACTGCCTGAATCTGTTGTTCCACCATGATCCAAATCCTTTCGTTTTCAGCCTTACTGGGCCAAACGCATTTAATGTGGCCAACTTGAATACAGGTCCATGATCCAAAAGAATAGCATCACCACCCTGTGCTGCCTGGTGGTTTAATACACGAGGCCAGCCCCTCAGGTAAATAAGATACTTAATTTCCTCCCAGGTGAACCATCTACTATAGTGCCACCGATATAAAATTATTGGTAATAATAGCAGGGCATTGCGGACAAAAACCGGAATGTATTTTATTTTCCGAAGCTCGATCTCAGCACCTATTTGAATCCTTTCGCTCCGGCGCTTCAAGGCTCGTGAAAGGGTTGTCTTCCCTGCCCCCGCTGGTCCAATCAGCTCAATGATAAGCGGGGGTCTATGCCTACCTGGTTGATCAACTATCCTTTCCATCATTTACAATCGCGACCAGATTAGTGTCTTTAGCTCAGATGCTACCTCTTGCCTGGGTTTGCTTGCATCAATGACAAAAGCATCCGTGTTTTCCCAATTCAGTTGCCAAATTTCTCTAGATCTCTTTTCGACCGAGGTTGGATCCTCATCAGTCTTCCGTTGAACAGCGATTTCCGGGTCTACCCTGAGTACGATCAGTAATTCGGGTGACACAATTTGGTGATAGTATCTCTCTTCCAGCTTTACCAAGAACCTGGCGAACCGGCTGTCCAAATGTGGGCTCAAGAACCGCTTTGCTTGAGCTCCTTCCTGAAGCTGGCGAATGAATTGCTCAGTTTGCGCTCCATCCATGATCTGGATCTGAGGGAGAGGAAACCGATCAAGGATTACCAAGGCGCCTTTTGCAGCTAGACGTCGAGCTTTGATATAGATCCAGTAACGATCCCGTGCCCTGCAAACTTCCCGGATCAAGTAGGGATAGCCGGGCGAAATTAGTGATTTCTGTTCAAGAGTCTCGTCAAAAGATGCCTCCAACGGGTAGAAACCGAGTATTTGTCCGACCTTTAAGATGGACCTTACTGCAATCGTTATCCATGACCATGCAGGTTTTCCCATATGTACCCTGGTCGATTCGAAGTTCTTCGAAAGCCAGGCATATAATGCATCCACCGCTGTAGTCTTGCCGGCTCCATCGCCTCCCAGAATGGCGATCATCGCACCCCCGATCTCAAGTCGATATTTGGATGAGGATTTGAAGATGCGCCGCTGGATCATCAAAACCGCTCGACGCCACAACTTCAAAAAAGTATCGATCGGAAGAGAGTAAACCGCATTCGCCCGCAGTTTTATCTGCAGTTCCTGAGCCGTTTTCACCCGGATCCAGACCGGGGAGCCCGGTTGCAGTGCTTGTACACAGTTTCCAAATAAATCGATACCAATAAAAGGCAGATGATATTTCAATATTTCCTGCACGCGCTCCTGATTCATCTGGGCCTGCAGGTAGGTCAGTTCTTTTTGCTCGCTGGCTTTTAATTTGCCCTCGCGGCCGATGATTGCATCCCAGGTTGAATGCTTTAATACCATCCGAATGATGAATACAACGAATTCAAACTCCACTGAGGGAACCTTGAAAAGGTCTCCCTGGACAGCCGACTCAAGGTATGGCCTTTCTATGGCAAGACGAAAATTCTTGGTCATATCATGGCCCATGATCAGCTGGTAATGAGCATGGACATGCACCCATTTTCCGGCCTGTTCGTCATAGCCATAGTAGTCCAGAACGCCGGGCATCTGTTTATCCACCGGCGCCTTCGCTTGCTTAAACCCCAACCTGGATAGGAGCTCTGTAAATCGCAGTCCATCAGCCCGATCAATGAGCAGGTCGAGATCGTTGTCGCCACCGGCAGAACGCTCAAGCATATTATTACTTTTCCAATGGCAGTACGTGATATTTTCCGCTATCAAGCCATTACACAATTCCTGAACAAGAGAGAGCACTGAAAAACTCGCCTGGCGGACCATATCCTCCGGCCGAACAGGGTGGAGCATGGACTGGGTTTCAACAAATGTCTTCATCGCTAATCCCGTTAACAATCAACCAGTTTATACACAACCCTGGTGTTATTTTTTGAGTCCGCAACTGAAAAATACAATGCACCTTCGATTTCATTCGATGAACTTACCAGCCAGACCGTATGAGTAGACCGGTTGTATTCAAAAGCCTTGTTCCAACTTTTTCCATTATCTGCTGAATACATTAGTAAACATTTTGTATTAGGTGTGGAAAAAGGTAAATTCGCCCATATTTCATTGCCTCTCCTGGATTTCCTCAGAACCATATTATCTATCGGGCTCCTGCGATATGGATCTGGCACGATTTTCCTGGTAAATTTCTTGCCATCCGTCGATTCGACAATGAAATTGGTTCCACCCTGATAGTCAGTCCCAAAGAATA
>DATEDD010000142.1:0-4989 GCA_035286565.1 Anaerolineales bacterium | reverse complement strand
AACTGATCTTTACGCTCGTTATCCGACCGGAGCCTGTCCTTCGAGGTAGAGCGCCCAAAATTTATCGCCCATACGTACAAATCAGTCGCACTTTCATCAAGAAAGTAAGTGTCATCGGTCGCTTGGTAGTTCACAGCCCGAATATCCATCAAAAAGTTACGAAGCGGACTCTGTTGAAGTCGTTCCGACAATGACGGGCGGTACGCAAGATTCGATCCGCTTAAACTGAATCGCAGCAGATAGCCTGCAAGATTAGCACGATATGGGCTTACCTCTGCAATCAAAGCCTCGGAAAGTTGTTTTCTTATTTCTCCATCATCTTGTGCCGCCGCGTAAGCGGTAGATCCATCAGCGGAAAGAGTAAGCTCGCCATGCTGTTCCATTACCCAATTCATATCTTTGAGAAACTGCAACGTCTCTACAAAATTTCGAGCCTGTTCACTGTAAGCTGTTTCCACAAAATATTTTTCGTGCATAGTAGACTGAAACAATATATTTAACAGACATTGAATCTGCTTCGTCTCAAGCTTCGCAAATAGTTCCAATCGCTTATCTGAAGAGGCGCTCATATGCAGCCATCTCTTCCTCTTCCGAGAACATATCGAGTGAATAAATCGGGTAGTTCTGATCCACAATTGCGCTCATGTTTTCGGATTTTCTTAGCAAGTTTTTAAGTATGTCTTCGTCTATCGTGTCAGCGTATTGAAGAATATAATAATGAGCTATTTTATTTTCAGACCCGCCTACACGATGTATTCTATCCAATGATTGAAGATATTGGGCGCAGTTATAAGACAAATCATAATAAATGGCGTGCGAACACTCTTTGTGTAGTGAGATTGACTCGGCACACGCAGCCGGGTTTGCCACAAGGACGTTAAGACCACTGGAACGACTAACGAAATCTGTAATTATCTTCTCTCGCGTCAACTCTTGCTTTTCGCTGGCAGTTTCGGTAGGTGTTTCACCGTAAATAAGTTCCGTTCTATGACCCGCATCTTCCAAGCGTCTACGCAGCAATTTCAGCGTCTCGACGAAATTGGACCAAATGACTACTTTTTCTTCTTGCTGGCGCAACTGCTCGGCAAGCACGAGTGTCGCCTCTAATTTTGCCGGAGATTCCAGCTCATCGTAGTGCTTTATCGTATTGGCAAGGGACAATTGCCTATCAAGCAGATCCTCGCTGTATTCTGAAATGGCAGTTCCAAGCAGTCGTGTATAGGATAGACATTGTCGGAGTCTCATCATGCGACCTCGTCGTAGCCGGACCAGCAACTCAAACTCTTGAAAATCATCTCCTATAGAAAGATTTCGTATCTTTTCAACGATCGAATCGTAGACATGTCGCTCATGTTTGTTCATTTGGATCATCATGGGCGGGCGGAAGTCCTGTGGAGCCAGCCCGAGATCACTCTTCCTGACCCTATAAAATAGCGGTCCTATACATGTGTTAAGCAAATGTGCAGCATCAACATCTTTTTTCTTTTGAATGTCGTTAGTGATTCTGATCCGATCATGTTGAGAAATTGGTGAACATCGAGGCCATAAGACATCGAAATAATTGAAGGCATCTACATACGATTGTGGAAACGGGGTACCGGTCAATATCCAACGAATTTTGGCGTACTGTGCAACAGCTAAAACGGCTTTTGCCCACGCACCATTTAACTGCTTAATGTAGTGCGCTTCATCAACAACGAAGGCAAAGCTGACGTCTCGCTGATTGAATAGCAACTTAACCCGGCCCCAATCCCTTAGTAATGTCTGAAAAGAGGTTAGATAGAGGTCACAAAGATCATCCTTGCTTGCATAGTATTTACTTTGTCGATCGTCGACGTCACCTCCTGCCAAAATTGCGACCGAGGGTCTCTTCCCAATTACCGCCTCATATTCCATGCACCACGGCGCAAAGCACGACGGAGGCCCCACAACAAATAACGAATCGACTTCGCTGCGACTTCTGAGCCAATCAAAGACGGCCAAGACTACGGTGGTCTTACCGCTTCCGGGGACTGAAAAATTGGCGCCATTACGAACAGCGAGAAGATGCAGCGCTGCTTTAACCTGGTGCTCTTTAAGGCGGCGGGGAATCTGGCTAACTAAGAAATCCATGAATTCACGAACGTTGAACGATTCGGTCTCGCCCCTTTTGAAGAGTGCGCCCGTCTCAAGAGCTTGCCTCAGATCATCTTGAGACCGCTGTAGTTCCTCCTGCGTTAATTCGACATCTTGGCTTAACTCAAGTGGAATCTGATTCTGCGAAAGATACTTTGTGATCTTTTGCAGCAAATTATATATTTCTTCCGACTGCGCTGTGTACGACTGTGTATTAGGTTCCTACCCAAAACCCCAAACGGCCATTTGACTATGATGCCTGCCACTCAGTAACCGTGATGGATCACCAACTACCAGTCGGCCGTTACTAATGGATACCTTGCAGCTCATTTCTTACGTGCTAAATCCTTCAGCTTTTTCTCGTTATCATAAAGCTGGTGCTCGATGTCCCGCGCAATTTTCTGGATATCAGATGCAAGCCTTCGCGCTTCGGGGTATTGGTCATGAGGTATATTCTCGACTGAGAAGTCATCGTGTGTGAGTTTTTTCAACGCCGCCTCGAGAAGCATCAATGGCGTTTCCTTTTCTCTGGATGATTCAACGCAATCCAACGCTCTCTTTGTCAGCATAATCATCTTTTGCTGATTGCGTTGTGCCCACTTTCTATCAATATCCTCCGGGGATAGTGGGTTCCCATCGGCGTCGAATTGATCATCATGTGGAAGAAAAGAGTCCACTTCGTCAGCTATATTGAGAATTGCTTTTCGGCTCTCTTTCAGAGCACACATCTTCGGCAACTCCCGCATTATCTCGTGAATCTTCGGTAGCCCTTTCAATGTCCGCAGGTGTATCAGCTTGAATGCTGCTTCCTCAAATGTCCCTATGTACTCTTCATCAATAGCATTTTCAATCTGCCACTGCTGGTTTTTCAAACGGGAAGAATAAGCGTTACTGTAATCAAGAAATGCTTGCCAACGTCCTTCCTTGTCTGACACCCCCGAAGAAATGGTACCGTACATACCTTCACGGTCAAATTGCTGAAGATAACGATCGACGCATTCTAGGGGCCCAATGAATTCTCGCTCATATTGTTTGACTGCCTTTTTAAGTTCCTGTTCTGTCGCCCTTACGTATCGCGGGTCGTCTTTCAGTTGATCTTCGAGGGAAAACCCCAGTTCCATTTTCCGTTTGATAGATAGTGCTCTATCGAAATTGTAGTATTCTGATTTTCCCTCGCTCTGCAGTTGATAGCGGTTCTCCAGCCTCTCAATCTCCAACAGAGTAGGCGGACCGCCTTCATCGCCTAGGCCGGGAAGTATGACAACTTTCATGAAATTGTAATTTTCACTTCCGCGGTGATGATCGCGCAAGTGTTCAAGCGCCATTTTTCGACGATTGCCGTTAATTAGGAAACCGTCACAAGTGATTATTGCGGGTTCGCTTTGTCCAGTGTGCTCAATCGACTTGATAAGTATCTCGTCCATTTCAGGATGCTTATTCTTCAAGAAACCCCGCAGAATTACCTGAGCATCCTTGTCCTTCTCGTCTAACGGGCCATTCAGTTTTTCATAGTTCATCACGTCGGAAGCAATTCGCCCGTTGTACTTACGATATCGAAGGAGGTCGATCGGTACGGACACAATTGACCGTTCATGGTTTTGCAACTTTTCATCACGAAAGTTGATAACGGCAAACGCTGGTTTTGCCGTTTTAGTCTTCTTTTCTCGAATTGCCTTTGCGAAATCTGGAACTATTTCCCTCAGCTGCTCCTGTGTGATTGGTTTCATAGTAACCCCCTTATATTCCCTCGAGAATTAATGATGTCGAAGCCTGTGAAGCAAAAGCTTCTGCCTCGGTTGCGCCAGTGTCAAGGAGCGTAAAACATAACAGGGATAATCAGATAGGTGGTCGTTAAAAGCATCTTCTGTTTGTTTTGCCAAAGTGATGCGATCCACCAGAAACAGTACCCGTGTTACTGCATTGGCCTCAAAAAGACGTTTGATAAATGCAATGGACATGCGGGTTTTGCCGGTGCCGGTTGCCATTTCAACCAGCATCTTGCGTCGGCCTGCGTTGATTTCCTTGCAGAGAACATCGATACAATCTTTTTGGTAATCCCGTTCAACGATCTTCTTGTCAATGGGTTTGGATAGGGGATCAACACGTAATTTACGGCTTGCAATGCGGCGTTCCAGATCGGTTTGTTTGAAAAAGCCATCCACATCATGTGGGTAGGCTTCATTTTGAAAATCCCAGAAGAGTATTTCCTTGCTGTTAGCCAGAAATATGTAAGGAACACTATCAAGTTGCTCTGCATATTTTCTGCCTTGGGTGGCTGCTTCCTGAAGATTTGTCGCTGCCCGTTTGGCTTCAATCACCGCCATGGCGCGGCCATGCCGGTCACACAAAACATAATCGGCACGAGTACCATCCGGCAAGGTATATTCATATCGCACACTTTGGCCATCCGACAGATTCCATCCCACATCCTTGAGACGTGAGTCGATATGGACTCTGGAAAATGCTTCGTTACTGGTCATCAGTCTTTATTCCGGTTTTTTATTTATTCAATTTAATCTCTCTACCATCCTTTCTGCTGCATGGAAAGCCCGTTCCAGATCAAAATTGCGAAAATCCTTATTTCTTAACACCGGTTTCAACTGGGTATCAAGTTGACGTTGCAATGATTGTTTGCGTTCATTGGAAATATTTGCAGGCTCATTCCCGGGAATTGCAAGCTTTTCCCTGACCATTAGTATCAAGTTTTTGTCTTCAGGATTCAGGTCATTATTTTGTATAGCATAGTCAATATCGAAAAAATCACGAATAGCTGCTTCGCGGCGGGACAAAGCAGCGCGGTATTTCTCGGCATACGCCTCTTGCCGGTCTATGCAACCAGCCTTGACTGCTTGAACCATAGGTTGCCGGGAAACC
>DATEDD010000141.1:0-4593 GCA_035286565.1 Anaerolineales bacterium | reverse complement strand
CCCGCCGTTGTCAATCAATCCAAAGGCGAATCGCCCGCATAGGGTGGCTCACGCGCGCCGTTAGCCCGAGCTGCGGGCACGCTGGGGAACGCGTACCCTTGTCGGGCTAATGGGGCAAGCATGGATGCAGCGCTAGCCCTATCTGAAAGGAAAAGTATGAAGCTAATAATCTACTGTGATGACGAAAAAGATATTCCAGACCAAGTAGCCCACGTGAATATTGATGGGCTGCAAAAAGTTATGGAGGTAGTCATAGCGCACTTGCAAGACACGCTCGGGCTAACTCTGCATGATGCGGAAACCCGCATTCACGGGGCTAGGTTCTGTCCTGAGTGTAGAGCCTTGCTAGAAGAAAATAGTGTTTACTGCGATGTGTGTGGGACTGATACGCCCCGTTCATGAACGCGGGTTCCGCATATGCTTGCCCCATTATGCGTCTTCGTGAAAGGAAAGGTTATGAAACATAAACATCAACCCTATCGTAGAAATGATGGCTTTTGGTCGTGTGGTGTTTGCAAATGGAAATGGGATACCCGACCATATGCCGATAATTGCCCTGGTGTATTGCGTATCCAGTGCTCGAATGATGAATATAAAACACGGGCACAGTGGCGCAAATTGGGATTTGAGCTCGTGGATATTGACGACGCAGACGCAGTTTCTCACGGGCATTCGAGTAAGTGGCATTATTACTATCACCGCGATCATATGCGGCGCATAACATCGCTTGCAGTGGACTGGGCTAAGCCCGGCTCCGAAAAAACGGTGATCGCAAAATTTAAAAATGGTGAGTTAGTGAGTGAGCGCGTAATACCGCCCAGCCACTAAAGCCCACCGTTGGCACGCCCGCCGCGTAACTAGGAGTCTTTATGCAAGGTCAATGTAAATTCTGTGGTCAGGCTTCGGAAGGTGTCGCGTTTGAGAAATGGGTCAAACCGACATTCATGGATTTTGATAAATTGCAAGGCGGTGAGATCGTTTGTGATGCTTGTCTGTTTTTCTTCGAGGAAGCATCACCAGAGCTTGCCGAACGAATGGGTAAAGAGAAACCGCAACGCATGAGAAATTACTCTCACTTTATTGTCAATGGTGAATGGACGCCATTGAGTAAAGGCAATAAAGCACAAATGCGCGAATTGCTTTTAAGTGATCCATTTCCAGAACTCGCGGCGATTGCAGACAGCGGGCAAAAGCATATCGTCTTTAGAGCAACGCGCAACGCGGCGGGTAGTAAGGCTGGATGGGTACAACTCGAAGAACAAAAGTTGTATCTTATCCCTGATGAACTGCGCGGCTTGCTTGTGCCCGTTGAAGGTCTTTATGAAGAATTCTCGAAAGGAGAAATTGAATCAGGAGATTACGCAGGCTATCGTATTTTGAAATTCGGAATGGATCGCTGGCTTGAATTGGAAAATCAAATAAAAGCCATGCGCGGAAAACCTATCTTTTCACTGGCGCTATTTTTGGCGCAAAGGAGCGATGATGGAAAATCAGGAAATCAGGAGCAAGGCGGCGGACTTGCTGAAAGCAGTTTGGAAGGGGACGCCAGCGGATTACAAGAGCCGCTACCGCATGACGATATGGACGCAGTTCGAGAACCAAGTCCGAAGCGCGGCGTACACAAACAATCTGGCAAAATTCATCAACCAACTTTGTTTGAAACTTAATGCGGATGTTGGCAGAACCGCAGGAGACCGCGCCGAAGTTGAATTGATTGCGAACTCAGGCAAAGACCGCGAGATATTGAAAATCTTGCGCGATGAAACAACCCTTATTTGTCTCATGGTGCGCGTGGATAATCAGGAAAAGCGCGACGAATGGGAAATCTTCCACACCAAAGAAACGGAGAATTGAAATGCAAACACTTGTTTTTGAAGGAACAATGACCGCGCTTACATCCATCAGTCATATTGGCGATTCGCATGGTGTGAATTCTAAATTGCGCCGAGAGAAAGTAATTCAGCCGAATGGCTCAGTTGAAGAAATCCCAATCATTTCAGGCAATGCCCTGCGCGGTATTTTGCGTGATAGGGGTATGCTCCACATGCTGAAATTATTGGGCTATGGCGTGAATGACGAAACAGGCGAAGTCAAGGGGCTTTCGTTATCCGCGTTTTATTTCCTGTTCAGCGGCGGCGCACTCACAAAAGATTTAGGTAACCGCGGTCTCGATGTGGACGAAGCGCGAAGATGGCGCGGACTGATTCCGCTTGTGGCTGTGTTTGGCGGCGCGATGGGGAATCAAATTATGCCTGGCAAAGCCAAGATAGGGAAAGCAATCCCGATTTGCACAGAGACCGCGCACATCATTCCCGAAAGATATTTAGGCGGTGTAGATAGCGTTTGGGAATTGTGTCAGGAAGAAGCGTACACGCGGCGCGATGATGAAAAGAATGATAACTTGCGCCAGTTGATTACTCCTGAAGTTCGCGGACTGCTAGAAATGGACGCATCCGCCAAGCGCGCGAAGGCTGGAACAAAAGACGATGTGGAAGGCGAGACGGGGCAGAAACAGCAAATGCGTTATTACGTTGAAACGCTTGCGGCTGGCTCTCGCTTGTATTGGGAAATATCTCTCGATGATGTAACCGACTTAGAGCGGGAAGCGTTCTTCGTCACGCTGGCGGAGTTCTCACGTTTCCCATACATCGGCGGGAAAAGCAGTGTTGGACATGGCAAGGTCTCAATCAAATTTGATAACTGGATTGAGATTGATTCCCGCGTGACCAATGGTAAAGAATTGTCATTCGGCATTGGCAATCTTTATCAGAAACATTTGCAGGAGCGCGGCGATGAAATCCGCGAACTCATCAATGGACTCGCGTAACTTTGAACCTTTGCAGATTACAGCCGTTCTTCGGACGGCTGTAATCTCTGACCAATGGCTCCCGCTGGATGGGATTTTGCTATTCCAAAAAACGCGGGATGAACTTGGCTCTCAATCCATGACGACGCCAGGTGTGTCAAATCTTGCACAGCCAAAAGGCGAAGCGATGAAAGGCGGAAAACTCCCGATAAAAACAGTCCACAGCAAGGAATGGTATTACCGTATTTCGTGGGCGCAATGGTCAGAAAGCATCGAAGCGAAAGATTATTGGAATAAAAGATACGACAATGATCTTTCGGATTTTGTAACCTTCAAGGGACGCGGCACAGTCAACAATCTTGCAGGACAATTCAAAGCATATCATCAGCCTGTCTTTTATCGTTCGGCGTTGTGGGTGCGTTGGTATTGTGTGGGCGACAAGATGGAAATAATCCATTTGCTTTCCACATGCACAAACATCGGCAAGAAGCCCGCGCAGGGATGGGGCAGGGTCATGCGCTGGGAAGTTGAATCCATCAGCGATGATTGGTCAATCTGGAAAGATGAAAAACTCATGCGCGGTATCCCTGCTTTTGAGAAGCCCGCCGACCATATTGGTAATCTTGCCTTGTATGGCGTGCGTCCGTCTTATTGGGATAGGCGCAATCAAATCATGGTGGTGTTGCCATGAGTTCTGTTGCTGGATTTCGATATAAGAAAACAAGTCCTTTTCGTCAACGTGTTCGAGATATGTTTGATGGCAGAGAACCGAGTGACGTTATAGGAATGTTGCGATTTGAAGGAAAACGCTGGATTGATATTTGTGAAATTCTTGGTTGCAACATGACAACAATTCATCGGCACATTTTGAAAGACGACTTGGGTTTATTCAATCAGACCGAAGAAGGACGAAAAATAAAAAGCGAATCTGCAATTAGATTTCAAGAGCGGGTGAAGCGTGGAGAAGTCCCAACATATAAGCGCGGCGGCTTGGCGGTGATTGGCAGGCAGTTTGGATATTATCGCAACAGGAAAAGACAATGAACGAACAAGAGCGAGAAACTTATTTGCTTTACTCAAAATTGAACTCGCACAAGTGGCGGATTGAAAAGGCTTTGCGCGTGATCGAGCGCGGTCTTGAAAAGATGAAGTTGCCTTATGTCTCCATGTCATTTGGAAAAGATAGCCTTGCCTTGTCTCATTTGATTTGGTCACACTATCCAGAAATCCCGATGATGTATGTCAACTGTGGAAAGTTCGATGAATGGGCAGACACGCCACGAGTAAAAAAAGAGTTTCTCACCTTATTTCCCAATTGCACATTTATCGAATCGTCGGCACCGGCAATATGGGAGTTTTATAAATCCGTTGGTTTCTATGTTCAGGATGAAGAAACAACCAAAGAGACACGAAAAGCGCAAAGGGAATATGCTGAATCTCTTGGGCTTGCACTCGATGGAGAAGCAAAGCGGCGTGGGTTCGATGGTTCTTTTATTGGCTTGCGTGCCGAAGAAAGCCACAACCGAAACAGGCTATTTGTCATGCGTGGAAATCTATATTACGCAAAGACGCGCCGCGAGTGGGCTTGTCATCCTTTGGAAAAATGGACATCGAAAGATGTTTGGGCTTACATCGTAAAGAACAATTTGCCCTATAACGAATTGTATGATCTTGCGCCAGAAGGCAGAGAACTTGCTCGCAATGGCGCCATGTTCGGGACGCGCTCCGCTCGATATGGCAGGCTTGTTTTTTTCAAGCGCGTTTATCCTGATCTATTCAACCAGTTT
>DATEDD010000140.1:0-4365 GCA_035286565.1 Anaerolineales bacterium | reverse complement strand
GTCCCCCCACGTTACCTTCCCATCCTCGGCTCTCACTTTCGCCTCCGAGTCAGGTACTTGCTTGATACATGCGATGATTTTCAATGTGGTGCTCCTTGATCTGAATTCTTTTATTACAACGAAGTACACAAAGGGTCACTTAGGTATTCCTTTGTGTACTTCGTCGTTAATATAAATACCTACCAAACATGAAAGCCATAATTACAGAATATTTCCGCGCTTCCGTTATTGTGACTCCCCCCTCTCCCGAAGGGAGAGGGGGGAGTCACTACGACTTTTGATCGTCTCCATTGGGGTGAGGGAGGCTTTTGTATACCAAAATTATTTCCCAGACATCCACGCGGAAAAAACCAATACATCTGCACTGAGAACGGTTACAAGACCAATCGCGCCAAAGATCTTCTGCTCCACTTCCCAGAGCTTTCTGTTCTGCAAGCACCTGAGAAAAAATTCCTTGAATGAGCAAAGAGAAGGCAAGCGGGTGAGGCTGTTATAAATGTATTCAAACATCATTAGCACGATTATATCCCAAATTAAAAAACCTACCGCTCGGTAGGGAAAGGTGTCCTTAAATAAAAAAAACCGACGCGTCTTTTGATGTGCGTCGGGTTAGGGGATGGGGGAGTCAGCCGTCATTGCTCTTGAACTCCCATGTTGCTGAGTTCATCCGGGCTGTATTGGGCTATAAACAGGTCCGAGCCAGCCACGGCGAGCAATAGTATGGTGACTACAATGGCAATTACGAACATGATGCAACTCCTTTCTGTTTAACAATATAACGACCTTGGAACTGAAAAGATATACCCCCTATCAATACTGTAAGGAGATCGCAATACATTTTTGAAAGGGATGGAGAGTTAACGAAGGGATGCTCGGTTTTGTTCCTGAAAAATAACAGGATGTATATCTTATTGACATTCCACTTATTTGAGATAAAATACATTTCGCACAACTTAAGCCGAAGTGGCGGAATTGGCAGACGCGCTACGTTCAGGACGTAGTGAGAGCAATCTTATGAGGGTTCAAGTCCCTCCTTCGGCACCATCAATGAGGTCTGCGAAAGCAGGTCTTTTTATTTGTCACTCTGTTGTATTTAACGGTCAAAAGTCAAAAATTATCGGCAGTCTTCACTAAAAATAGACAGTATTCTGGATGAATGAGTAAACCTGTGGATAAATCATACAAAATAAGGATTGGGATGGTATAATGGCACTATAAATAAGAGCTTCTTTCATCTATAGTGGACACGAAGTTTTCCCCCATCTTCGTGTCTTTTTATGCCAATTTGGTTCGTTTTTTCCCATTTAGAGGATATTTATGGCTGAAGAGAATTTGATCGCAGGAAATATCGAGTCCGTTGACATTGACGCCCAAATGCGCTCTGCCTACCTCGATTACGCCATGAGCGTGATCGTGGCGCGCGCTCTGCCAGATGCCCGCGACGGGCTAAAACCAGTCCACAGGCGCATTTTGTACGCCATGCACGAGTTGGGCATGCGCTCAAACTCATCTTACAAGAAGTCTGCGCGTATTGTAGGCGAGGTCTTGGGAAAATACCATCCGCATGGCGATTCGGCCGTTTATGAATCCATGGCCAGAATGGCGCAGGATTTCTCCCTGCGTTATCTACTGGTGGACGGTCAGGGTAACTTCGGCTCAGTGGATGGAGATGCGCCCGCCGCGATGCGCTATACCGAAGCGCGCCTGCAGAAGATGGCTGAAGAATTGCTGGCGGATCTTGAAAAAGATACAGTGGATTTTGGTCCCAATTTTGATGATTCACTGCAAGAACCGCTGGTCCTGCCGGCGCGTTTGCCAAACCTTTTGTTGAACGGCTCATCGGGCATCGCTGTGGGAATGGCAACCAACATCCCGCCCCAGAACTTGCGCGAACTAATTGGTGCGATCAATTATCTGATTGATAATTACGATCAGGTCGAAGATGTCACCGTGGATGATTTGATGAAGTTCGTGCTTGGCCCGGATTTTCCCACTGGCGGTATGATCGTCGGGACAGAGGGAATCCTCTCAGCATACGGAACAGGCCGCGGCCGAATCGTGATGCGCGGCATCGCTCACATCGAAGAAACCAAGGCGGGACGCTTTCAAATCAACATCACCGAGATTCCATACCAGGTCAATAAATCCACTTTGATCGAGCGGATCGCTGAATTGGTGCGTGATGACAAGATAGATCAGATCTCGGACCTGCGGGATGAGTCTGACCAGCGCGGCATGAGCATCGTGATCGAGTTGAAGCGCAGTGCGCAGCCAAAGAAGGTTCTCAACCAACTTTATAAATACACGGCTTTGCAATCCACTTTTGGCGTGCAAATGCTCGCGCTGGTGGATGGAGAACCGCGCACCCTGCCGCTCAAACGCATGTTGCAGATCTTCATTGAGCATCGCCAGACGGTGATCGTGCGCCGCTCCAATTTTGAACTGACAAAGGCGCGCGCGCGCCTGCATATTTTGGATGGGTACATGCTTGCGCTGAACAATATTGAGGCGGTCATCAAGACCATTCGCGAAGCGGAAGATGCAGATGTAGCCAAGACTAATTTAATGAAACGCTTCACGTTGAGCGAATTGCAGGCGCAGGCAATTTTGGATATGCAATTGCGCCGCCTGGCCGCTTTGGAACGCTGGAAGATCGAGGAAGAACACAAGCAGGTGAGCGGGACCATTGATTATCTTGAAGACCTGCTTGCGCACCCGAAGAAAATACTGGCGCTGATCAAATCTGACCTGCTTGAGCTGGTGGAAAAATACGGCGATGACCGCCGCACACGCATTGCCGCTGAAGCAAAAGAGGATATTCATGATGAAGATCTGGTGGCGGATGAATCTGTGCTGATCAGCCTTACCGAGCGTGGATATATCAAACGCGTAGCCGCCTCCGCCTTCCGCTCTCAAAGCCGCGGCGGACGCGGTGTGATGGGACACACCACCAAAGAGGAAGATGAAGTGGTCATGCTCATCCCCGCCCGCAGTTTGAACACGATGCTATTCTTCTCGGATAAAGGCAAGGTTTATTCTGAAAAGGTTTATCAAATCCCGGATTCAGATCGCGCCACCAAAGGTATTCCGCTGGTCAACGTCTTAGCGCTGGAGCCGAATGAAAAAGTGACCGCGGCGATGGTGGTGGCAGATTTCTCTTCGCACAATTACTGTATGTTGATGACTGAACGAGGCAGGATCAAGCGAGTTTCAATGGAAGAATTCGCCTCCGTCCGTCCCTCTGGCTTGATCGCCATGTCCTTGGATGAGGGCGATCAGTTGGGCTGGGCCCGCCTCACATCCGGCAAGGATGAGATCATCATCGTCACTGAGAATGGACAGGCTTTACGTTTCAGCGAAACCAAAGTCCGTTCCATGGGACGCCAGGCGGCTGGTGTGCAGGGTATACGCCTTGCGAAGGAGGATGCTGTCACCAGTATGGATGTGGTTGAAAAGGACGGCGCATTGTTGATCGTCACCACCAAAGGTTTTGGCAAACAAACCCCGCTGACCGATTACACCGCCAAAGGACGCGCAACGCGCGGTATTTCAACAATAGACCAAAAGGCATTAAAGGCAGTTGGAAAGATTGCGGCCGCACGCGTAGTTCAAAAAGCCGATGACCTGACAATCATGACCTCCAACGGTGTCACTTTGCGACTCAAAGTGAAAGATGTGAAAAAATCAGGCCGCGCAACCAGAGGCGTGCATCTCATCAAACCGCAGGAAGGCGATAGTGTAGCATCTGTGGCGCGCACCTCTGTGGAGGATTTAATAAAGGCTGGCGCACAAGTTGGTGAAAACGAGATAGCCGAAGCGCAGCCAAAGTTGGTATAAAACAAAATGGGCGAGGTTTCAAACCTCGCCCATTTTATCTATTATTTTATATTCGCACTGAGCGGAGTGGCGAGCGCTCCCTTCGACACGGTGAGCCGCGAAGCGAGTCGAACCGTCAGGACCGGCTTCGAGGAACGGAGTCGATGGGCAGTTTTACGTGAAAATTTCGATGATATATAACCCTATCCTTCGACTACGCTTTACAAAGGCAAGAACGTGCGGCTACGCTCACATCGTCCCGGTGCCCTTTCGGGAGGAAGAAGTAGGTTAGTTTAAAATCCGATCTTGTTAGTTACCAACAAACACAGAGCGCCGATCACGAAAAATGCCGTTAACAGCATTATGGCGATTACAAACCGCTGGAAGGATGACATCCCGAATAAGCGGTTTGAACGCCTTGGAAAGGAAATTTCTGCATCGCTTTCTTCGATGGGTTGGAATTTTGCATCGTCTTCTTCGTAAATGGATGTGGCAGCGGCTTCATCACGGAAATCATCAAACATGGTCACCTCGATTATTCACAGGGTA
>DATEDD010000139.1:0-8668 GCA_035286565.1 Anaerolineales bacterium | reverse complement strand
ATTCCCGTTATAAACTTTTTTTCATCTTAATCTGAATGGAAAGGCGGCTTACTGATGATGAGCCTTGGTTTGCGGTGATTTCTTTGCTATCAGCGCTATCGGCTAAACTCAAGCCAAAATCATATTGAGAATTGCTGTCTTCGTCATTGCGAGGAGGTGCTTTTCCCGACGAAGCAATCCCCTACAACGTTGCGGAGATTGCTTCGGGCTGGGTTTCGATACGGGCGAGAAAAGCACTCGCCCTACTCAACCACCAGCCCTCGCAACGACATGGTAGCAGTAAAAAATTAATACTGTATCGAACTTAAATTATCCAGTTTTTCTGTGCTGTGCGTGGCGTTGATGCGGCGGATGGTGCCCGTCAGTCCGCGCACCACAAGCGTATCCGTCGTGATGTGATCGCCGTAATAGCGCACACCCTGGAGCAATTCGCCATCGGTAATGCCCGTCGTGGCAAAGAATACATCCTCCGATGAAACCAGATCATTCATTGTCAGCACTTTGTCAAAATCATAGCCTGCTTCGCGGCCGCGCCGTAATTCATCATCGTCACGCGCGAAGAGCTTGCCTTGAATCTCGCCGCCCATGGCGCGCAGGGCACAGGCAGTCAACACGCCTTCCGGTGTGCCGCCAATCCCGAGTAAAACATCCACACCCGAATCAGGCCAGCAGGTCATCAACGCGGCAGCTACGTCACCATCCGGTATCTGGCGGATGCGCGCGCCAGCCTTGCGGATCTCGGCAACCATGTCATCGTGACGCGGGCGGTCAAGGATGATGATGGTTAAATCCTCTATGCGTTTCCCTTTGGCTTTTGCAATCACCTTGAGATTTTCAGTGATTGACTTTTCAATATCGATCTTCCCCTTTGCTTCAGGACCCACAGCAAGTTTATTCATGTATACAAAAGGGCCAGGGTCAAACATCGTGCCGCGCGGCGCAAGCGCCACCATCGCAAGCGAATTTGAGCGGCCAAATGCCAAAGGGCGGGTCCCGTCAACGGGGTCCACAGCCACATCCACGTCAGGCGATGAACCGTTGCCGACCTTCTCTCCATTGAACAACATCGGCGCCTTATCCTTCTCCCCTTCTCCGATGACGATGACGCCGTTCATATCCACAGTGCTGAGGACTAACCGCATCGCATTGACAGCGGCCTGATCCGCCCCTTCTTTATCTCCCCGTCCCATAAAGCGACCTGCCAACATGGCTGCTGCTTCAGTGACACGCGCCAATTCCAGCGCGAGATTACGAGTAGGTGTAGCGCCACGGACTTCCATTTTGCCTCCAGAGTTTATAGGATGAACCAGACGAGGAAGTAATAACCGATCACCCCGCCCCATAACCACGAATCAACGCGGTCAAAAAAGCCGCCGTGACCGGGAATAATGTCGCTTGAATCTTTGAGACCCGATTGCCGTTTGATCATGCTCTCACCGAGGTCGCCCAGCGGCGTAAGTGTTCCAAGGATGAGCCCGAGCAATGCGCCTTGCAGGATGGTGATATTTCCTGAAAAATTTCCGAATGTGGAATAGGCATATACAAGGAAAGCGCCGCCGATCATGCCGGTAAAAATACTGGCAGCGTAACCCTCCCAGCTTTTCCTGGGGCTGAGGCGCGGCGCCATTTTATGTTTTCCATAGGCCCTGCCAATGGAGTAGGCGCCTGAATCTGCAAGCCAGACCGAGGGCAAAACGAGCATGAACCACCAGCCGCCTTCGGGAAGATTACGCAACTCAAATAAATATCCGCCAATCCAGCCCAGGTAGGTCAGCCCTGCGATGGTAATGGCAAAATCAAGCGCGGCCTGATCGCGGCCGCGCTCATAAGCAATCAGATGATATGCCAGCGCAATCAGAATTGCGGCGGCATACACGGGCATGGCGTATTCCGGAAAGAACATGCGCGTGAGGAGAATGAAAGCCACGCCGCCCATGGTGAGATGAATTTGAGGTTCCATCTTTACCGCGCGGAATAATTGCACATACTCCCAGGCCGCGCCGATCAGAAATGTCCCCATCAATAGAAAATAAAAGATGCCGCCAAGCAGGACGGCGGGCATACCAATTGTAGTCAAAGCGAGGGTTGTGATTAACCTTCTACGCATTGGATTCCAGAAGTTCCCCCGAAGATACCTTTCCAAATCGCCTGTCACGCTGGGCAAACGACTCCAACGCATGGCGATATTCTTCCTTGTCAAAATCAGGCCAGAAGGTCGGCGTGATGTACCATTCTGAATAAGCGGCCTGCCAGATCAGGAAATTACTCACACGCAATTCCCCTGAAGTGCGAATGATGAGATCGGGGTCAGGGACATTCGCCGTGAACAGATATTTGCCGACCAATTCATCGGTAATATCTTCGGCATGGATGCCGTCATTGATGATCTTCTGGATCGCGCATACGATCTCGTCCCGTCCGCCGTAATTGAATGCAACGTTCAAAATAAGACGGTCATTGTTCTTCGTCAACTCGATGGCTTTGAGAACCTTTTTTTGGATCTTCGGATCCAGTCCCTCCAACCGCCCAATATGACGAAGCTGTACGCCCTCTTTATGGAGTTCGTTCAGTTCATGATCGATCACATCCTGAAGAATGAGCATTAACCCTTTCACCTCTTCAGGCGGACGTCCCCAGTTTTCAGTGGAAAATGCGTAAATCGTTAAGTATTTCACGCCAAATTCAACCGTCGAACGGATGACACGGCGCAGGTTTTCTGTGCCTGCCTTGTGTCCGGCCAGGCGCGGCAGGCCGCGTTGAAGCGCCCAACGCCCATTGCCGTCCATGATCATGGCAACGTGCTGGGGGATTTTTTCAAGGGGAATCGCAGAGGGTGTTTCAGTCATGTGATAAACGCTTTTTTAATACCATTTATGAGTCTACTGCAAAAAAGGTCTTCAAACACAAAGTACACAAAGGTTAATAAATAAATGAAGGGCTTTTACTTGGTGTTCCTTAGTGACCTTCGTGTTTAATTGGTTTTGCAGTGGAGTCATTTACAGCGTCTCAAAGTAAATCACACTTCCATGATCTCATTTTCTTTGGTGTAGCCGTGCCTGGCGATATCTTCAACAAACTTGTCGGTCAGTTTCTGCAGGTCTTCTTCGCCGCGTTTGAGATCATCTTCCGTGATCAATTTTTCCTTTTCATATTCACGAATATCGTTGTGCAGGTCACGGCGGATATTTCGTACAGCCACACGGGCTTCCTCGAGCCGATGGTGCATTTGTTTGACAAGGTCGCGGCGGCGCTCTTCGTCCAGCGGAGGCAGGTTCAGGTGGATGACCTTTCCATCAGAGTTGGGATTCAAGCCGAGGTTTGAGGCCTGAATCGCTTTTTCAATATCCTTAATGGAAGCCGCATCGAAGGGTTTGATCAACAACGAGCGCGGTTCAGGCACACTGATCGACGCCAGTTGCATAAGATGAGTGGGTGTGCCGTAATACTCCACCGGGAGTTTTTCCACCAACGCCGGGCTAGCGCGTCCCGTACGAATGCCGGCGAGATGATCTACCAGAGAATGAATCGCGCCGCTCATACGGGTTTCGGCATCTTTCAACAGATCTTTAATTTCGTCTGTACTCACGATCTTCCTCCTGAAAATAATTACTACATAAGGATACCTTAAAATAAGAATTTAGGCTATGGGGGCAGTAAAAAAGTGAGAGGAAATGTAAAAATTTGAGAGACTCTCAATTAACAAACCTTTCCTCCTTCCATCATTTTATTTCTCAAGCACTCACTAACGTCCCTACCGTTTCACCGCGTAATGCACTGAGCAGGGCATGATCGTCCCAAAGATTGAGCACAAGAATGGGCAGGTTATTTTCCATGCACAATGTAATGGCGGTGCTGTCCATTACTCCAAGACGGAGGTTAAGGACTTCGATATAACTTAAATGATCGAATTTCTTCGCGTTGGGATTCTGCTTTGGATCTGAATCATAGATGCCATCCACCTTGGTGGCTTTGATGACAACCTGCGCGTCTATTTCGGTGGCGCGTAAAGCGGCTGCGGTATCTGTGGAGAAAAACGGATTGCCTGTCCCTGCGCCAAAAATGACCACGCGGCCCTTTTCGAGATGACGCACAGCGCGCCGGCGGATGTAAGGCTCGGCAATGGCACGCATCTCAATGGCAGACATGACGCGTGTGTAAACACCCTGTCTTTCAAGGGCATCCATCAAGGCCATGGCGTTCATCACTGTGGCCAGCATACCCATATAATCCGCAGTCGAACGATCCATGCCCCGCTCCAGTCCCTGCTTGCCGCGCCACAAGTTGCCCGCACCGATGACTACAGCCACATCCACACCCATCTCACGGACTTCTTTGATACGGCTTGCAATTGATTCGGCTTCATCCACGTCAATGCCAAAACCAGATTTGCCGCCAAGCGCTTCGCCACTTAATTTGAGCAGGATCCGTTTATATTTCAATTCAGCCATTCATACCTCCAGTCATTTATTATCGCTCAATCTGGCAAACAAAAAAAATTGACCTACTCGAAAAAAAGCCAACCCGAAGGCTGGCTTTTTAAACTTATTATTGATTTGTGCCTTCGCCCAGTTCCCAACGTTGGAAGCGGCGGACAATCACACTTTCGCCAATCGCCGCCACATTTTGTAAAATCAGCTTTTCAATGGTCAGTGACTCATCACGAATGTAGGCCTGCCTCATCAGGCAAACTTCATCTTTAAACTTCTCAACGCGGCCTTCCACGATCTTCGCCATTACATTCTTGGGCTTGCCTTCTTCAATGGCGCGCGCGCGCGCGATGTCGGCTTCATGCTCAAGTTCTGCGGCGGGAATTTCATCCGCTTTGACATATTTTGGCGCGCTGGCTGCGATCTGCAATGCGATCTCATGCGCCAGGGTGCGGAATTGCTCAGCGCGGGCCACGAAATCGGTTTCACAATTGACTTCAACCATAACGCCTACACGTCCACCGCCGTGGGAGTACATTTCAACCACACCATTTGAAGCGTCGCGGTCAGCGCGTTTGGCGGCAGTCGCCATGCCTTTTTCGCGCAGCCAGTCTACGGCTTTCTGGTAATCTCCATCCGCTTCCTGCAATGCTTTGCGGCAGTCCAACATCGGAGCGTTGGTTGCGGCTCGTAATTGCTTGATCATCTCAGTTGTTATTTCCATTTCACAATCCTTGATCCAACTTTACAGTTCTTGTTACCGCTTGTTGCACAAATTACTAAACCATTTGACAGACATTATGAGTAAATATCTTAATCCTGGTTTAATTACGCATGTCTGACATGCGTGCGGCACTTTGTAATTATTCTGCCTTAACTTCAGCAGCGTCATCTTTTGCTTTGCTGGCGCGAGGTTTCTTTTCTTCTGCCGCTTTTTCAGCCGCGGGTGTAGTTTCTTCCACCTTGCTGGCGCGAGGCTTCTTTTCTCCTGCCGCTTTTTCAGCCGCGGGTACAGCGTCTGCTTGCTTGCTGGCGCGAGGCTTCTTTTCTCCTGCCGCTTTTTCAACCGTGGGAGCAGCGTCTTCCACCTTGCTAACGCGAGGTTTCTTTTCTTCTGCCGCTTTTTCAGCCACTGGCGGGGTATCTTCAACCTGGCGTCCGACACTTAGTTTCGCCAAAGTGGATTCACCAAGCAAGGCCTCATCGCCCATAGTCTCATCCTGCTCTGCTTCAGAAAGGGGTTTACGAGACGGGCGGGATTTCGGCTTACCTTCAGAATTAAGATCCCCAGCCTGCTCGGGTTCTTCTTCCTTGCGCATGGCTTTGCCTTCAAGCACTGCGTCCGCCATTTTGCCTACCAGCAGTTTGATGGCGCGAATGGCATCATCGTTGGAGGGGATCACATAATCAATATTTTGGGGGTTGCAATTGGTATCCACCAAAGCCACGATCGGCAGTTTGAGCAGGTTCGCTTCACGAACAGCAGCATCTTCCCGTCCCACGTCTATGATGAAAAGCAGATCAGGGCGGCGCTTCATGATGCGGGCGCCGGACAAACGGGTCTGCAAGCGGATGATCTCGCGTTCGATCAACAGACCTTCCTTTTTGGTAAGGCGGTTGATCTCATCTGTAGCGCGTAGTTTCTCGAGGCGCTCCAGTTCCTGAATGCGCTTGTACATCGTAGCCCAGTTTGTGAGCATACCCCCCATCCAGCGCTCGGTTACATACGGCATGCCGCAGCGGGTGGCTTCTTCAGCCACTGTTTCCTGCGCCTGGCGTTTTGTACCAACGAACAAAACATTGCCGCCATTTGCCACGGTATCGCGAATGACGTTATAGCCTTGATTCAACAACTTGACAGTCTGTTGCAGGTCAAGAATATGAATACCATTACGCTCGGTGAAGATGTACGGTTTCATACGGGCATCCCACTTGTTCGTGCGATGCCCAAAGTGGACACCGCTCTCAAGCAGGGCCTTCATGGAAATGACAGCCATTATTACTCCTTAACTTTTGCCGTTCTCCAACGCGCAGTTCATTGACTGGCGCGGAACGGAATGAGTTTAGCGGGAATACGAACCCGCTCAGGGACGCTTATTGCCCGTCCCAGGCAAGATGGTCGCTTGATTCTGATCCTGAGTAAATCGAAGGACGAAGAATCAAAGCGGCGGGATTATAACACAGGATTCTTATCGCAAAATTTCAAACAATGACTGCAAGATAAAAGATCATCACGGTCAGTCATCTGTGGGCTGCCAACCTCCATTCTATGTAAGCCCTATATCTATATTTTCTCCACCACCCAAAAGTGCGAAAGCCCAAATCCCTTCAACGGTGTCGATTCCAAAAATTGCAACACTGCGCGCAGGAATTTTCCTAATACGCCAAAACGGGCGATGATATTATCGTACGCGCCAAAGATGATCGTGCGTTCAATGAATTTCACGGGTAGTCCATTAAATATTTTTCCCATATCGTGCCTCGAATAAACGCGCACATGCGGCGCCAGTTTATTGCGCAGAACCCGCGGCAGATAATTCACGAACAATATATTCCCAAAATAATATTTCCCCTTCCAAAAGATTCCGTGCGTTTCAAAAGGATAGCCGCGGTTGGGGCAAAAGATCACGGCGCGCCCACCCACCTTCAGCACGCGCACCATTTCTTCAATCGCAGCGCGGTCATGCTGGACGTGTTCGATCACTTCGTGGCTGACGATCAGGTCAAAGGTCGAAGCAGGAAGCGGGATGGATTCACCGGCGGCATTTATGATCTTGTCCGAATTGACTCTGGCATCAAGCGCGCGCTCAAAATCATATTCCAAACCGATCACATCTGCGCCGAGGCCTGCCAGCTTCTCAACATACATTCCCACCCCACAGCCGTTTTCAAGCACCCGCCCGCGGACGCGTTCGCCCGCAAAGCGTGAAATCATCTCAAGGCGGCGTTCCTGCCCATCCCTCCAGACATAGGATGGTTCGCCTCGTAACGCGGCTTTTTGCATGTCCCTTTCAATCATGGCGGGGATTATACCTTGCGCCTTCACTGCCTCTATGCTAAAATCTCGCAGGTAAGGACAACCCAATAGAGAAAACGCCGAGAAGTGGGTAGCCCCCACTTCTTCGCTTGTAAATAGCAGGTATGGAGCTGGCAGCATGGCAAAAAACGATTTTGCATTAGCATTCAATGAAGTGCTTGAAGAAAAACAATTAACCAAGGATATTGTCGTCGCTGCAATTGAGTCGGCAATGGTATCCGCCTATCGCCGCACGGTGGGCGCATCCTCTGCACAGCAGGTGGAAGCGAAATTAGATCCTGAAACCGGGCTTGTGACCGTGTATGCCGAGAAGGAAGTGGTTGAAGACGGTATTGTTGATGCGCGCACTGAAGTGCTTTTGGAAGAGGCGCGCAAGGTCAACCCTGAGGTTCAGCCCGGCGACATGCTGGTCGTTGAAACCACACCCGCAGACTTTGGCCGCGTGGCGGCTCAAACTGCACGGCAGGTGATCCAGCAGCGCATCCGCGAGGCGGAACGTTCGAATCAAATGCAATACTTCGAACGTCAAACCGGCGAGATCGTTTCAGGTCTTGTTCAAGCCATCAATGCGCAGGGCGTCACCATCGGACTGGATATGAAGGCTGAAGGTGTGATGCCGAATAACCAGAAAATACCCGGTGAGCGCCTGAAATTACATGACCGCATCCGCGCGGTGGTGATGGAAGTAAAGGACGGCACACGCGGTCCGCAAATCATTCTGTCACGCGCACACCGCAACTTCCTGCGCCGTTTGCTTGAAAATGAAGTTCCGGAGATCTATCACGGTATTGTTGAGATCCGCGCGATCTCCCGTGAACCGGGCGCACGCGCCAAAGTGGCGGTCTCTGCCACACAGGCAGGGATTGACCCCGTCGGCGCATGTGTCGGCATAAAAGGCGTGCGCATCCAGGCCATCGTGAAGGAATTGCACGACGAAAAAATTGACATCATTCAATGGGACCCGGATCCCATCGTTTATATTTCCAAAGCCATCAGCCCGGCGCGTGTGAACGGTGTGTATCTGGTTGATAACGAAAACACGCGGACTGCCACTGTTGTGGTGGGCGAAGATCAATTAAGCCTCGCCATCGGACGTGACGGACAAAATGCCCGCCTCGCCGCGAAATTAACAGGCTGGCGCATTGACATCAAGTCATTGTCGGAGGCTACCGGCGATACCCTAAATAAATTACGGGCGAATAAA
>DATEDD010000138.1:0-4066 GCA_035286565.1 Anaerolineales bacterium | reverse complement strand
TCAGATTGAGAGTCCAATTTGTGGGCTTGGACGCGCCTGAACCAGATGGCGCAGATGCAACTTCCTGGCGGCTTGATACATCCTCCTCGACTGCCACATCAAATATATCGAAAATACCTTTGAAACCGATAAAACGGGCATTTTCAGGAGCGACTGCGCCGCGAATGAGCGCGACAGGAAGATACGCAATCGTGGCGGCTTGGATACCCGTGATCGCAAACCCGCCAGTCAGGCTTTCAACGAATGTTGCCGGGCGGGTTGGGTAGCCAAGTCCCACGCCAAGCGCGCCTTCGCTTTTCTTTCTGGTGGATAGCGGCGTGGCTGTCAGGGTGATCTGTTTGCCGTTGCGCTCGATCAATAACTCAACGGGCTGGTCGAGGTTTTGCTGAATGATCGCAATGGCTGGCTGTACTTCACTGACGCTTTCGCCGTTGATGGCAAGCAGAATATCGCCAGATTGAATATTCGCCAGTTGGGCCGGCGAATTCTCAGAAACGGTATCGATCTTGATCGAGCCAGGAACCGGAACGCCTTCAAAGGCAATCAGAAAAGAAAACACCACAACAGCCGTGATGAGATTCATTAATGGCCCAGCGAACAATACCATCAATCGCTTCCACGGATTTGCGGATGCGAGTCCGCCGGGCACATTCGGGTCGTTCTCGCCTTTGGGTCGAATAAATCCGCCCAGCGGCAAAGCATGAAGCGTGAACGCTGTCCCCTGCCAGGTGAAGAGCGTCGCAAGTTTATACGAAGGCAACCCGAAGCCAAACTCCTCCACTTCGATCCCGGCCCAACGCGCGGCAATAAAGTGCCCCAGTTCATGCACAAAGATCATCCCGCCCAATGCGAAGAGGAAGATAATTAACGTTACAAAACCAGATACCATATTTTTTCCTTAATTGAGACTTTGGAAGTCTGCTAATAATCTTGGCTAATGTGTAACCATTGTACAGGCGTTAGAGAACGCCTGCTATAGCGGTTTTGCACACTCTTTACAGATGAGCCAAGCGGCTCTTACATCCCTTTCATGATTTTTCGCCTCTTGGCACAAGGCAACGAATACTTCTATCATGTCCATTTGTGGCCCGTTGGACACTCGTGAACGCCGGGAGGATGGTGCTCCTGATGCAACTTACAATCCAAACACACCAGACCACAATATGGACACTTTGGTAGCAGCACGTCAACCTTTTCCTGATGTGAGCGCCGCCGAACAAGGTATATTGCGAAACATACGAGAAGCCCGCTTAAGATGCCCGCTGATATTTGGAGGGGAAGACGAAGACGCTGTGGGTCGAACGGCTCGTTGTAGAAGGGGGCTGGCAGAGCCGACTCTACTCTTGGAGTAGTCGTTACTGTCGGTGTCGGAGTGGGTTTCTGAAGGGGCAAAACCGTGAAAGGTATTGTTACCGTCTGCCCGGAGGACAAATCGATTAGATACAACGTCCACTCTCCCGTGGGACGATCAAGGGCAACAGTGAACGTGCCATTGAAGTTCCCGTACGTGTCCGCCTTGCCGACATCTTCGCTACTGGTATTGTCCGGCCGATTAAAGATGACTTTCACATCTCCGTTGGGAGTAAAACCTGTACAGGAGATAATCCCCTTTTCGCCCAATCTCAGAGGGACATCCGGGATGCTCTCACAGGCCACACCTAATTTTTTCGGCGGAGGGGGTGTTAGCGTCCCGGCAATCGTTACCAATGCGGCACACAGGACGCTTATCATTAAGAGCATGATTTGATAGAAGCGAGTGGACATTCTGACCTCCATAGTTGAGAAATATCAATGGTGGCTCATGTGTATACTTGGCACTACAAAGATAACAGTATCATCGCGAGTGAATGTCACCTGCACACTCTTTACAGATGAGCCAAAATCTTTTAGGCTGGAAAGCCCTGTGAAGAGCTTCCGAAGTCTACATGACGACGAAGCGGATTATATCTTCAAATGGATTTGATTGAAGTTAATGTTTCATTAGACGAAATGTCCCGCTTCGTCCCTGCCGACGGCTGATTCTGGTTCGAGGGGCTTTTTTCTCATCCACAGATTTCACATGTGCAGGTAATGTAATTCCCAAAATTTGCAAAGCATTTATAATGCTTTGAATGTCCAAAAAACTTATTTTCCTCGCGATCCCTGTAGCCATTGCCGCCGCAGGAATTTACCTGTACTTTAACTTTGGGAGAGGCTCCGCCCGCAAAGCGCAAGTTTTTAACTGGTTCCGCGACCCATCGTCAAGACCTGAGTTGATGATGACAGCGGGAACAAAATGCGGAGAGGCGCCATTCATTTTCCCCACGAATGGGTTGATCGGATTTATTTGGGACGATTCATTCCGCCCCGGTCACCGCCACACCGGAGTGGACATTTTCTCAGGGACAGAGGTTGGCGTGACGCCCGTCATTGCCGCTTACCCGGGCTACCTCACCCGCCAGGCAGATTGGATTTCCACAATTATTATCCGTGTGCCTGAAGACCCGCTTCAGCCTGCCCGCCAGATCTGGGTGTACTATACTCACATGGCAGATAAGCAGGGAAATTCATTTGTCTCGTCGCAATTCCCAGCCGGCACAGAAGAGGTCTATGTGCAGGCTGGTGCACTGCTGGGCTATCAAGGAAATTACTCCGGCGATCCGAACAACCCGACAGGTGTGCATTTGCATATTTCGGTCGTGAAGGATGATGGCTTTGGAAATTTCAAGAACGAACTGGAAATTGAAAACACATATGATCCCTCGCCATATTTTGGTCTGCTTTTGAATGCGAATATCAACCCGGATACGATCCCGATGTGTCGGTGAGGTGTCAGGGATCAGGTGAAGAATGAATCATATTAAGGATAAAGTTGTTTTGATCACTGGCGCAGGGAAAGGCGCAGGACGCGCCCTGGCGGAGGCATTCGCGGCGCGCGGCGCATTCGTTGCCGCAAACGACATATCTCCCAACAATGTGGAACAGGTCGTTGCTGGAATTATTGCTCATGGCGGAAAAGCCAATGCCTATGTTGAAGATATTGCAAAAAAAGCAGGTGTACAAACTTTGGTTAAACATGTGGAAGATGATCTCGGTCGAATTGATATTTTGGTCAATCATGCGGCAGTGGAACCTCACGCACCTTTGCTAAACATGGATGAATGGGATTGGCATCGCACGTTGGATGTTAATCTGACGGGCGCATTTTTAATGATCCAGTCTGTGGGGCGCGTGATGCAGGCATCGTCCCCGCAGGCGGGGAAAGGCAAAGGGGTGATCATAAATATCGTCGCCGGAGCAGGTGAAGGCGCGGACGCGGAGCGAGAGGCGGGGGCTTATCTATCCAGCAAGGCCGGGCTGGCTGAGTTGTCCCGTCAGGCAAATCAGGAATTAAGTCCGCAGGGCGTACAGGTGTATGCCGTTGAAAATTCTGCGGATATCGTCAAACATATACTATTTTTGGTGGAGGCGTAATGAAGGAATTACTTGAATATCGCGCGAAGATGATCGCAAGGTTGGCCGCGGCGGCGCAGGAATTTTGTTTGACGTGCAAGGCGTTCAACGACCCGTTTACAAAAGTGGACGGCGAATGGACGGCGCATCAGATCGCGTCGCACACGCGCGATGTGGATAAGATGATCTACGGCGCGCGCATTCGTCAGACGTTGAATGAGGAGAATCCCGAATTCAAAAGTTTTGACGCAGACAAGTGGATGGCTGATCATTACAACAAGGATGAGCCGCTTGAAAATATTTTGGGTGATTTTTCTGCAAATATGGATGATTTGTATACCATCCTGCAATCCATGCCGCGCGAGGCATGGTCCCGCGAAAGCCGACACGAGACGATGGGAGGCGGATTGACTTTGCAATTGTGGGTGGAACGCAGTCTGGCTCACATTGAGGAGCATTTGCTGGCATTGAAAAAAGCCAAAATTTAGTGAATTTTTCTCGTTTACTGCATATTCCTGAGGTAAAATAAGCAAATGAAAAAACAACGAATTATCCTGGTAGATGATCACGAGGTGGTTCGGCTCGGCTTGAAATCCCTGCTGGACCGTCACCCTCAGTTTGATGTGGTTGGAGA
>DATEDD010000137.1:0-6405 GCA_035286565.1 Anaerolineales bacterium | reverse complement strand
AAGTTCAATAACCAGTCGTAGCATTCACTATTGACAGGGGTGGTATTGTTCCAATCGTAATCCCTCTGGCTGTTGGGCGCAAAGTGGATGTTGCCGCAGGCGGCTCTGCCCGGCGCGATCTTGTCGTATTGCGTGAAGCGTTTCCATAAATTTGCCTGGGCGGGTAATTTACTAAAGGTCTTTTCCATGATCGATTCTGCGCGATGGCCAAAAGCCTCCTCCATTTCACCGATGTGTCTTTCGTAGGAAAATCCCATCATGACAAAGCGGCGTTTGCTGGCGGATGTATTGTTCAATGGAAGCGCGTTACACCAAAATGCGCCCGGCCCGCCCATGATCGATTCGTAAAAACCCGCATGGGGGAAACCAAAGAGCCACACCTCGTCTATTTCATTTCGCGCCACACGCTGCAGGATATTGTATCTGCTGAGGATGGCGTGGTAATTGACTTCCTGCGGCATGTGCTGCGGGGCTGTGCGGCGCAGGACATCCATATAAGTTTGCGGGGTGTAGCGGAATCCATCTATTTTGGCGGGGAATTCATTCACATCCACACGCTCAACGATCTGAAAGCGGGCCAACCCGCCACTTACCACGATGATATCGGCCATAAAAGCAGTGACCAAATCTGTTGTGCGGTACCACTTTTGTTGTTGAGATAGCGTCATCCCCGTCGCTTTATCCATGACGGGATCGTACACCAGCAGGAGTACCTTGCTCTTCGTGATCCGGGCAGGTTCCGTGGCACTGTCTGCAGGGTATTTGGCAGGTACGAAAAGTTTCACAAGTGAACTTAATAAACCGGGCATATATTAATCTCCGTGTTAATAAACTTGTCCTCCTGATTGGGTTTCGGGAGGACAAAGGTGCAGGACTACGGCATCTCTGTTGTGAAATAAACCTGACCATCCACTGCGAGGTATAACACATGATTGGGGCTGACAGTTACCGCGCCTACCGTGCCGGATGGAATCGGGTTGGTTGTTCCCGTTGTTGGACGGAACTGGTTTTGCAATTCAAGCGACCGTTGTGAAAACCGGAATATTCTTTGTGTGTCTGCATCCAATAACAGGATGGATTGATCCGGGGGCGCAGCGAAAAGCAGTTGTGTGAAGTGCGCTGTGCCAAACAGGTCAATATCCTGATAGGCTTTAAATGGATTGATCATCTCGAGCGGATCCACGCATTGCGATGAACTTGAACCAAAGCGGCTGTACGAACAATTGGAGAGGTGTCCGTCAGCGTGGAGCATATACAATTCATCGCCGGAGACGATGATATCAATTACATCCTGCGTTGGGGTTTGCTGACCGAAGAAGAAATATGGACGATCTATAAAGGTTCCATCCTTGCCGTTATAGACCCAAACGGCGCGTGCCGGCGAATCCAAGACATATAGATTGCCGCTGTCCAGTGTGAAGGCAGTCACTCGTCCCCAGTTTGTATCGGGGGGGGGCAGGGGAATGGGTTGCGCCACCAGTCCCGGCGCACAATATAAGAGATTACCGTCCGCATCAATACCCAGCAAAGTGGCATTGATGGAATTCAGCCCCGGCAGTGCCAGAATATCCACAAACGGGCCGACCGTGTAATTGCCATAAACGCCCGGCTTGCAGTTGAAAGTTGTATCCAGTTGAAAGCCGCGTCCGCCGGCGGCTGGAGAGGCGCGCAGGGCCTCTCCGTTTACAGCATTGAGCAGGTATAGGTCTGTTTGGCTGGCAGTCATGCGGCTGATATCAATGCCAAGATTACTGCTGAAAGCAGGGTTGAATTGCATGTGGGTGATGCCAAGCAGTGTATCGAGATTGTTTTCCGCCTCCTGACGCAGGCTGATCGTATCCGAGGTTTCGCGGTGCGATTCGGCGATCTCCACATTCAGCAAAACATTTTCCCAGGCGATGCGTTGTTCGACAGGGTCACTGAGAGAGTCCATCTGATCACGTATTTGCTGAGCCTGTCTCAAATAGGTATCATATTGCTCACTGCGCCCATAACGCAGATAGACTGCGCTGGCAATTGTGACCACCATGAATGGGATCAGGATCGCCATGAAGATCATCAAAGAGGAGGCAGGTAGCGGAGTTTCCACCACCTCGCTATTTGGTAACAGGCGTGGGAGGAATTTCATGAATTTTTCGCCAAGCGTACCGATCAAGCGGCGGGTGGACTGAATGCCGGTAGCAATTGCCTTTGCAGTTTGCCGCGTACGTACGGATGCTTCACGCGCAGGGGCGGGTTGTTCCCCTTTGTCAGGGATGGAGATTTCCTCACCTTCAATAGTCCCCTGAATTTCAAGTGCAGTTGGTTCAAGGGGTGCATCCGTTTTGGGATGTTGCACTCTTGGAATGGATACTGGAAAATCAACCGGCGCAGTATTTCCCGGCACACTCGTCCTGAGCTGTGTCGAAGGGCTCGCCAGTGTGCCGGCCTGAGTTGGTTCTTGTGGAATTGATTCATCCCGTTGTGGCGGAATGGCGTAAGCCGAGGGATGTAGAACATGCGCGGGTAATTCGGCAGCGGAATCAGGTTGGTCCTTCCGAGCAGGCAGCGGGACGACCTGAGCTGAAGCGTTCGTGATCAAGGAAGGCGGCGTTGTTTGGGCTTCTTTTTTTTGTTCTGGGATTTCAGCCGTCCCTTTTAATAAATTCAAAACGCCGGTCCCTTCCGATGACTGGATCAAGACAGCGTTCAAGTCTTCCCGCGTCAGTGTGGAAAGGCGGCGGCGCATGGCTTCCAGCGAGGATGGACGCGGATCGTTCAACGTGCTTTCCCATGCCCCCGGCGCTCTTCCTAAAAAAAGCATACGGTCGCCAGCCATCAATGAGATTTGAGAATAATAAACATAGGTTTTCTGGCTTGTGCCCAATCCCCTGCCCGATGTGCCAGGTTCGTGGATGTGGCGGGTTTCATTTTGTCCAAACCAAAAAACGTGCATGGGGCCGCTGATTGAAAACGTGCATTGGGAATCACGCAAAGCGGCGAGCGTAAGCCAGCCACTGGTATATTGACCCCGTCCGCTGGTGGACATATTGCGTTCGAGTAGATTCTTATTGACATTTTCTGTGGCAGCGCGCAAGGCGTTGGTCAATGACCCCGAGGTTTTGTAAAAAACATCCGCTGCATTCTGCGCCGTTTGCATGTATTCTGATACCGAAAATACAGCATTGCCCGTTAATAATAAATACACCACCAGCCGATCCTGCGCGCGGACGCGCACCGCACTTTGAGGTGGCGCTTGCACAATCAAGCCCGGCAGGCTGGTAATTTCCTGTCCATTAATTCGATAGAGGGGTGCGAGGGTGAGATCAAGAGGCATGTAAGAATAAACCTTAAGCGCCTATCCTAAAGGATGCGCTTTTCTATCCACAGGATACGTTTCGCTATTATTATACTGGTAAAATTCGGCGGCTATGGAATATACACTTCATAAAGATTTTTCAGAAATAAACATGCAGGAGTGGAACGACCTTTTGAAAGACTCGGTCAGTGACACTCCATTTTTGCGCCAGGAATATCAACGCACCTGGTGGGAGCATCGCGGCGGCGGTGAATGGCTCCGCCAACAGGCGGAACTGGTTCTGGTAACCGCGCGCGAGGATGAAAAACTCATCGGCATTGCGCCGCTCTTTATTTCAGAATACGAGGGCCAGCCCGCGCTTCTTTTAATTGGAAGCATTGAAATATCCGACTATCTCGATCTGATCGTGCGGATGGAGGATCACGCGCGTTTCCTCACTGGATTATTGGATTTCCTCGCATCTTCCTTACCCGATAAATGGTCTCGTCTCGATTGGTATAACCTCCCCGATTTATCCCCCACCCTCGTCGCGCTCAAAGTGGAATCCACAAAACGCGGCTGGACTCATCATGAAGAGATATATCGTCCCACTCCGCGCATTGCATTAAATGGTGATTTCGATGAATATCTCAGTCGCGTGGAAAAGAAACAGCGTCATGAGATCCGCCGTAAAATGCGCCGTGCCGAAGCGAGCGGACGTGGTGTGCGCTGGTTCATCTCAGATATGGCAGACCCCGAAGCCGAAATAGACTCGTTTCTCGGTCTGATGGAACACGACCAGGGGAAAGCAGGTTTTCTGCATGAAAACATGCGCGCTCAAATGCGGGGGATCATCCACGCCGTGCATAAAAACGGCTGGTTGTGGTTAGCCTTCCTCGAAGCGGATGGCCAACGCATTGCGGCAACCCTCAATTTTGATTACAACAATAAATTATGGGGTTATAACGCCGGCGTCAACCGCGCTTTCATGGAACTTTCCCCCGGCTGGGTTTTGCTTAGTCATGTATTACAGTGGTGCTGCGAAAACGGACGCTACGAATTCGATTTCATGCGCGGCGATGAGGAATATAAATATAGGTTTGGTGCAGTCAATCAATATGTGATGAGGGCGAAGTTGACACGTAATTAATCCAAAAGGAATTAGTGATTAGGAAAAGGCTGTAGGCTTTATGAGGGGAGAGTTTGCTGCCCTTTTTATGCCGTGTGGTGTTGTATAATCTCGTTATGGAGAAAACAATGCTAAAACAAAAACGGGAACACTTGAAGGCGGAATTTAAGAAAGTTCTGACTGAATTTGTTGAAACACTCAAAGGCCATGTTTCTACGCCTGATGACCAGTGGGCAATTAAAGGCTTTATTGATGTATTCCGTAACATTTACACGATTTCATCAGACACAAAAATTGTCTCCAAAATTCTTGAAATTCACCTCTTCCCGAAACTAATTGAATTTGCCAACCAAAATAACTATCGTATTGTTTTAGCTGAACAACAAAACTATTACCCTGATTTATCTTTTATAAATGCAAATGATGAAAGCGTGAAATTTGCTGTAGATTTGAAAACCACATATCGTTTGCCCGATAATCCTGATTTTTGTAATGGTTTTACACTTGGTTCACATGGCGAGTATTTCACCAATCGCAAGAGCTATAAGAACATTCAATTTCCATATAGTGAATATCTTGGGCATTTCTGTCTTGGTATTATTTATTCGCGCACTAATCCTCATAAAAGCTATGAATCTGAAACCTATCGTCTTGAAGAATTACAATCAATTACGTCTGTGATTAGCGATTTTCAATTCTTTGTCCATGAGAAATGGGAAATTGCTGGTGATTACCAGGGTAGTTCAAATACCGCAAATATTGGAAGCATTGTCAAAATCAGTGATATTTTGGAGGGTAATGGAGTTTTCAAAAAACTTGGCGAAAAGTGGTTTGACGATTTCTGGATGAACTATGGCACAATTCAAATGACACTACCCGACAGTAAGGTAAAGAAAATTACATCGCTCAAGGATTACCTTGTTTATCGTGGAAAAGATACAAAATTTTCGAATCCAATGGTTAGAAAACCATCTCGCAAGAATAACAGACAAGTACAAAAATGACTGTAAAAGTCCCGCCCTTGAAATGTCAGGGAATTAAAACAAAACTGGTTGAATGGATTAAAGACCATTCTTTTCTCGAAAACGACGGTATATGGATTGAGCCATTCATGGGTTCGGGCGTGGTTGGATTTAACATGCGTCCAAGCCGCGCTATTTTTGCAGATGTAAATCCCCACATCATTAATTTTTATAATGCCATCAAGCAGGGAAAAATAACAGCAGGAATTGCTAAAGAATTTCTGGAGAAAGAAGGCGCGCACCTTCAAGCCAAAGGCGAAGATCATTATTATGAAGTGCGTGAGCGTTTTAATAAAGATGGCAATTCGTTGGATATGCTCTTTTTGAATCGCGCCTGCTTCAATGGCATAATGCGCTTCAACAAAAAAGGTGGCTTCAATGTTCCTTTTGGACATAAGCCTGAGCGGTTTGCCAAATCTTATGTCACCAAAATCACAAACCAAATCAAATATGTGACTGATGCAATTAGTCAATATGATTGGAAGTTTGTTTATTCCGATTTCAGAAAAATTATTTCTTCTGCTGGAAGGAATGATTTTATCTACTGCGACCCGCCATATATTGGCAGGCATGTGGATTATTTCAATTCGTGGTCAGAGAATGATGAACAGGAACTTTATGACCTACTAAGCGCTACAAAAGCGAAATTCATTCTTTCCACGTGGCATAGCAATCAATACCGCACAAATTTCGCGATTGAAAAATATGCTTCTAACTACACCATTTTGACTCGCGAACATTTTTATCACGTTGGCGCAAGCGAAAAAAATCGAAAACCAATGCTGGAAGCAATTGTTTTAAACTACAACCCTTTAACACTAGTTGCGATAGAATCAGAAAAACAATTGGCATTGTTCGAAAAGCTGAAAGAGCAATACGTAATTTATTCGTCCCCCAAAAGTTGATCGCCACATTGTAGTGAAGAACAGCACAAGAATGTCCGTGTTGGCGAAGTTTATAGATTGGAAGAATATTTT
>DATEDD010000136.1:0-5034 GCA_035286565.1 Anaerolineales bacterium | reverse complement strand
AAGATCTTCATAGATTTGGAGCAATCTACTTTCAATGGGGGCGAGTGCGGCTTCGCGTTCTTCTGCGAGTCTTTCAAGTTGTTTGACAAGAGTAGATTGCTCCCCGATCAACCTCCCATGTTCATTACCGAGCCGTGCTTGTATTATTTCAAGTTCTGTCCGGCCAATTTTTAGTTCAGCTTCTGCGGCTTCGGCTTTCAACATGGCTTCGAACTGGCGTTCTTCGAGTGTGACAAGATGTTTTTTTAATGAAGCCACATCTTTTTGCAGGTCTTGTAATTCTTTGGGATTTTTAACAGTGCCGCCATATAAACTGGACTCCGCCTGCTCGATTTTTATTTTTTGCGAATTCACATCGGCTTCGGCATTTTTCATTTCATGCGAGGAGCGCTGGTTTTGGGTCTGTGTAGTTTCGACCCGCTCAAGCGCTGAGCGTAATTCTGTATCATTCTCGAGGGTTATGCGTATCGTGTCCAATTGTGCATTGGCGCGGTCAATCTGACGATCCACTTGCTGGAGGCGGTAGATTCCCAAAGAGGCGCTCATGATTGGATTATATACGAAGTGAGTATAAATAGCTTGTTTTTGTGTGAAAAACTCTGGAGTCAGGCGGCTTGTCACCTGCAATATGCGTTAGCAATCATCAAGCTGGTGGACTCCAGAATCATGATCTATTGAATGTTGAAATAGTTATAGACAGCCTGGGTTAGGTTCACGAACAAGGGGTTTGTATTGTCCCAGATGTTTTGGATGGGATGATAGGTAAATATGGAAAGCACAAAGTTTCCGCCGGGGGAGTAGACGATTCCGACATCACTAGTGTCGTGCATGATGCCGTCCCTGGAAAGGACGTAGCCGTGTTTGTGCGGCACGAGCGTACCATCTGGAACGCCGCCCTGAATGAGCGATCCAAGTTTATCCTGGGCCATGAAATCAATCAGGTTTTGACAGGTATCCGGGCTGACCTTATCTGGAAATGCGGCAATGAGTGCGCCGCCTCCATTTTGAGCGCATTGATAAATATCTTCAAGCAGGATGCCCATTTCAGATGGCGTGGTTTGTGAATACGGATCCGGGTCTGTGAAGACATCGGGACGTTGGTTACCGGGGGTTAATCGTCCGGGTAACAGGTTTGGCGCGCCCAGATAGAACATGCCTCCAAGGAATGTGCTTTGCAAGCCGATTGATTCCATATCCCGTGTAACGATGATGGGGCCATTGGTTTGGTCTATTTGTTCGAGTACCAGGTCTGTTGCGGAGTTATCGGACCTGCCCAACACGCGCGAGATAATATCTGTTGTGGCGGCATCGAGGTCGCTTCCACGATTGATCAAATAGGAGGCGACGATTGGAACTTTGATCGTGCTGGAGGCTGTGAAGGCGATATCCGGCTCTGCTGAAATTTCCAGTTTGTTGTTCATGGCAAAATGGATTTCCTGCCCGGATTGCAGGTCCATCATGTAGAAGCCGATCAAGCCGTCAAATCTGGAGAGTGTCACTATTTGTTTGAGCAGGATCTCAAGGTTTTCAAGCGTTGGTCTGGCGGAGGAACTACGTATAAATGAAAGTGCGATGGAGCGATTTGTTGGCGATCTTAACGAGTCGCTAAGAAGTAGAACAGCTCGGTCAATGTCAAGAATCTGCCCGGGATCACCCGGCAGGAATGTGGTTCCGCCTGGAATCGGCAGTGCGGGAGTGGCCGGCTGGTCGTAGCGTGCGACGATCTCGTTTTGCAGGTATTCGCGCAAGCGTTCTTCCGAGATCGAAGAGCTTAATGGGATTTGCGTCTCAGGTGAGGTGCGATTCCAAAGGGAGTCCCAAAACCCGCCCCAGAACGAACCACCTGTGCGGCTGAGGTCTGCGGCGGCGAGCATGGTTTCAACATCTACTTGAAAACCGACGGTGCCTGGGTCTATATGGATCACAGCGTCGTTATAACGAACTTCGATGGGGGATGTGTATACTTCGAGCAATCTTTGAGAGGCCTGCGCCGGATTTAATCCTCCGACCGATACTCCTGCAATTGTCATGCCAGCGGGGTAATTATTTCTTTGGCGGCTGTAACTGATTAAGGATGTGATTGTAAGTATGAGCGCGGCGGTAAGGAGTAAAATGGATAGACCCCGTAGGATGGTGTTGGTATTGCGGTTTCTCACACTGCCTCCAAAATAATGACACGCGTGCCTGCTGCCCATTGCAGGCGAAATTCATATAAAAAGTATAACACACCAAAATTGGATGCTTGTGCTAGAATACCAGCGATGCTCAATATAGGATGGGACGATGCAAAGCGCGCTTGTTCATGCGGACACTTGCGCCGCACTACGTTTGTTGAAGTGAGTTACTTCAAGAACACGCTCAATTTTGCAGACTTCCGAAATCAAAATAAAAGGACAGATATGCTACGCTCTTTCTTCATCTACCTTTCCAAAGCCGCCTGGGCTCAAAAACTTGTGACAAGTTGGGGATTTGCCTGGCGAACCGCCTCCCGTTTTGTAGCCGGCACAATACTTGAAGATGCCATGCGGGTTGTGAGTGAATTGAATGCCCGTGGGATCAATGCGACGCTTGACCACCTCGGCGAACATACGAATACCCGCAAAGAAGCCCAGCAAGCCACTTATGACATTTTCGCGACTCTGGACGCGCTTGGAACTGACTCTACCGCAAGGAGCAATGTCTCCATCAAGCTGACTCAGATCGGACTTGGACTGGATGAAAGCCTGTGCTCCCAAAACCTTGAGCGCATCCTTGCCCGCGCAAAAAAGAACAAGACCTTCATTCGCATAGACATTGAAGATACTCCTTACACAGATAAGACCATCAACCTGTATTACGCCATGCGTGAAAAGGGATATGAAAATGTCGGAGCGGCTGTGCAGTCATATTTGTATCGCGCCGAAGCCGATACACGCCGCATGACCCAGAATGCCACGCCGATCCGCTTGGTGAAAGGTGCATACAATGAGCCGCCTGATAAAGCCTTTCCTAAAAAAGTGGATGTGGATGCAAACTTTGATCTCCTTGCAAAAATATTGATCGACGCCTCTCTCGCGGCTCAGTCGAAATTATCGAAAGACGGCCGCGTGCCCCCAATTGCCGCAATCGCATCCCATGACGAAAAGCGGATTGCTTTTGCAAAATCCTATGCCGAAAAAGTGGGGTTATCCAAAAACGGGTTGGAATTCCAAATGCTCCATGGCATCCGCCGCGACCTGCAGGAAATGTTGGCGAAAGAAGGATACCCTGTGCGTGTATATGTCCCATTTGGAACACATTGGTATCCATACTTAATGAGACGATTGGCGGAAAGGCCGGCGAATATCTGGTTCTTTATTTCGAATTTCTTTAAGGGTTAAGATAAGTATTAACAGACCCAAATCTCGACACGCGGACATTTTTACATTTACAATCATCCCATGACAAAACCTCTCGCCCTTGTCACCGGCGGCGCACACAGACTCGGTAAAGCCTTCGCGTTGACTCTTGCATGTATGGGTTACGACCTTCTTTTACATTATCACTCTTCCGAAGAACAGGCGGGACAAACAAAAAGTGAAATTGAATCCCTCGGCGTAAAAGTTCATCTTTTCCAAGCCGACTTAACCCAGCTCAACCAAATCCAATCTTTATTCTCTGTTCTCGATTCTGACTTTCGACATTTGACTTTAGACGTACTTGTTAATTCTGCCGCCATAATGCCCGTTGGAAATCCGCGCGAATTTCAGTTAAAAGATTGGGACTCCGCTTTGGACCTCAATCTGCGCGCTCCTTTTCTCCTTGCGCAGGAAGCTGTAAAACGAATGACCGCTGGCGGACTTATTGTCAACATAACAGACATTGGCGCGCAAAAGGCATGGAGTCGATATCCATCTTATACAGTCAGTAAATCTGCATTGGAGTCTCTGACCAAATTGCTTGCGCGTGCTTTTGCCCCAAATATCCGCGTCAATGCGATTGCGCCTGGGTTGGTTTTGCGATCGGATGCTGTCACTCCAGAGCAATGGGATAAACTCGTCAACCGCCTGCCTCTCAAACGCGCCGCCGCTTTGGATGAGGTCACTTCCGCTCTCGAATTTCTCATCAAGAACGAGTATATTACGGGCCAAACCATCGTCGTGGATGGTGGGTATTCTTTGATCTGACGATGGACGGTAGACCACTCACCGCTTATCACTCACTATTCACTTTTCGCCTTTCACTATTTCCTAATGCCTTCACTCAAAAAACTCCTCCCCGATCTCCTGGTCTCTGGTCTCTTACTAATCTCAACGCTCTTCTACGCCTTCAACTACATTGACTTCTCCATCCCGCCGTTTGAAGATGCCGCCATGCTGATGCGTTACGCGCAACACCTGGCGCAGGGTGATGGCATTGTTTGGAACATCGGCGAGAATCCTGTGGATGGCGCCACTGATTTTCTTTTCATGGTTGCATCCGCTGCCTTCATCAAACTTGGTTTAACCGTTGGGCAATCTATTCGCGGTATTGGTTTTGCTTCGCATCTTCTTACAGTTTTAATCGTCTATTGGACAAACCGCCGCATCAACAATGCAAATATTCTTTTATCTTTCTTAAGCGGACTTTATCTCGCCGTTGGAACTGGACTCTCCTATGTAGCTGCTTACTTCGGGACGCCTTTCTTTGCCCTCGCCGCCGCATCCACCTGGACCTTGGGACTGCTCCTGATTAAGCAACAGAATCCACGCTTTTGGCTGATGCTCACCTTCGCCCTGAGTGGACTCGTGACTGGACTCATTCGCCCTGAGGGAGTCATCCTCGCGTCGTTGATGCTGCTCTCTGTCATCATCATGCGCGGACTCAAGAACTCGGCTTCGATCATCATCATCTTTGGCGTGGTCTTTCTTCTCCTTGGCGGCACATACTTCCTCTGGCGATGGAATTATTTTGGGTATCCACTTCCCAATCCATTCTATAAAAAAGGGGACAGCGGTTTGCATTGGGACTCGTTAAAGTATTCCCTGTTGAACACATTGCGATTATGTCTGCCAATGGCTTTTGCGTTCATCTTCG
>DATEDD010000135.1:0-2840 GCA_035286565.1 Anaerolineales bacterium | reverse complement strand
GGGCACGCTTCGGAGCAGTCTACACCCTGCTGGGCGGTCTCAGCGCGCCGATCACCTTTATGGTCATCCGCCTCTTCCGCACTATTCATCCCGTCGTCATCGGAAACGCATCCGCCGAAGCGCAGGGCGGCTTCAGCATGACAACCGATATGCGCACTGCCTTCTTCTTCGCCCTCTTCGCCTTCACCATTATCTTCATTGATCTGATATGGCACCGCATCCGCCTTGGCCGCTTGCAGGACAAGGTCGAAGAACTCAAACTCAACCTCTCAATGTAATTGGAGCATAAAATGGAAATCACTCCTGATACCTCAGGCTACATGATCGCAGGCTATATCATCACTTTCCTGACCCTAGGCATTTATATCTTTAGCATTTACCAGCGCAACAAGAACCTCAAACGGGATCTCGAAACTCTCAAGTCCTTTGAGCCTAAACAAACCAAAAAGAAATAACCCATTTGAAAAAGAGTCCGCGTATAATATAAGCGGACTCTTTTGATTCCCATGCAGAAACGTCACTGGACGATTGGACTGATCTCAATCCTGGTCGCCATCTCAAACATGGCGTTCACGCGCGATGCTTCGCCTCCGCTCAGCACAAGCCTTGTGACTGCTCCTGCTCCCAATCCACCGCCTGGCCCGGACAGATTCACGGTCCTCGCCGTGGAATATACTTCCTACGAATGGTATGTTGCGACCTGGGACGGGGATAATGTCGTATGCTCAGTAAATACCGACCACGAAAGTCCCCCACTACCAGAAGAAATATACGGAGACTGCGGGGAAAAGATCTACAATAAATGGATTTCTCAACCTCCCTGTAACCTGAACGATGTGGAAAATTGCATTGGCTATTACACTTTCCTTATGAACAGCACAAAAAAGGAAAAAGAGATATCCATTCAACTCGCGCCAGCCAGTGCGTGGATCTCGCTTGAAGATTGTGAACCGATATTAAGCAAATCCACCAATATCTGCGAAACTAAACCAACACTCGTCATCAGCGGCCAGGAACCTTTGCCAAACGAATCCATCATCCGCATTGAGGGGACATACGATGGCGAACCATTTTCATGCGAGGATACTGACGTTTGCAAATTCCGCATCCCCGAAACAGATGAAGATGGTGCGGCTGTTGAATTCTGGTCATATTCATCGTATGGAGATAGCAGTCTTGTTTACAGCGCGCAAGTCCGCGTAAAACTTGCCGATGAAGGCGACCCGGACCAACTGTATTGGTATGTGGACGTACTCTCTTCACAATGGCAGGGAGAGGCTGTTGCGAGTTGCTCCGATTCATGGGGAGTATTTCCCCCAATTGGCGGCGTGCCAGAATGGCTCAGCACGCCAAAACAAAGCGAGGAACTCAGCAGTGATATTCCATACTCATACCTTGCCGCGAACCTCATCCTGCAAGGCGCGGTGGACGCAAGTTCCTGCCTCGATGGTGGTCTGGCTGCGGGCAATTTGGTAAATCAATGCGGGGTGGAAAAATCACGCGCTGCCGTAAATGAATGGCAGGATCAATTTGATCAACTCATCCTTGATACAGCCAAAGAAACAGGTATGCCGGCTCGGTTGATCAAAAATCTCTTCGCGCGTGAAAGCCAGTTTTGGCCGGGCATCTATCAGGCAGTTGGCGACGTGGGGCTGGGTCAACTGACAGAGAACGGCGCAGATACCACCCTCTTCTGGAATAGTTCCTTTTACAATCAATTTTGCCCACTGGTGATGGAGTCCGGCGTTTGCGGCACGGGATACATGCACCTTGATGAAGAATCTCAAATTGCGCTGCGCCGCGCTTTGGTGGAAAGCGTTAATGCCACTTGCGAAAATTGTCCGCTCGGACTTGACCTTACGCAAGCGGATTTTTCAGTGGGTGTCTTTGCGCATACCATGCTCGCCAATTGCGAACAAATGGGACAAGTGGTCTTTAACTACACAGGCAAAACCGCCGGTGAAACTGCTTCGTATGAAGACCTGTGGAAATTCACATTGGTTAATTACAACGCCGGCGGCGGCTGTCTGGCGGAGAGCATTACCAATGTGCAAAGTAGAAACCTCGAACTAACATGGGAAAATGTCTCAGCTTATCTCACTGGAGCCTGCTCCGGCGCAGTGGACTATGTTAACGATATCAGTAAGTGATTTTTGGTACAATGCAATCAAGCTGTGCTAAACTTCAACGCAACACTCAAACGGAGGTTCCATGCTCACCCTTGTAGAAAAAATCCTCTTCATCGTTGCAACGCTTGTATCGCTCTATTTCACGTATCGCGGCGTCGCGAAAATTATGCGGCACATCAACAGCGGGCAAGGCAAAATAGATTGGTCACTGGCTTATAAACGGATTGGCGATCTCATCTTAAAGGTGGGATTGTTCCAACCCGTTTTTCGTTTCAGGTTATGGCCAAGCATTTTGCATGGACTCATCGGCTGGGGGTTTCTATCTTTTCTACTAATCAATCTCGCGGATTTGATCTACGCATACACTGGGTTTAAATTACTCGAGCGCACTGGTTTGTTTGGGGATGCATACAGACTGCTCGCAGATATTGCAAATGTCGCGATCATCGTTGGGATTGTGGCAATGGTCATTCGCCGCTTCATCCTGCGACCTGCAACCCTATCCACGCGCGAGACGACTCTTCTGCATCCCAAGGCGCGTTTTGGCATTCTGCGCGATTCGGCAATTGTTGCGACGTTTATCTTTGTACATAACTCGATGCGGTTTTTGGGAGAATCTTTCGGGTTGGCGTTGGCAGGTCACGCTGACAGATGGCAGCCAACCATTTCAACGGTAGCAGGCTTATGGTCAGGTGTGGATGCGCGTGTCTT
>DATEDD010000134.1:0-3617 GCA_035286565.1 Anaerolineales bacterium | reverse complement strand
TTATGTTGCATCATTGGGCACATAGCAAATTCCTTATGCAATCTGCTTTTCGATCGGCGCGCAATTCTCCATGCCATATTTTCGCGCCGATCGAAAAGCAGATTGCATAAGGAATTTGCTATGTGCCCAATGATGCAACATAAGCGCATTCCTGTAATCAATTTTGTGAACTGACATGAAATCAGGAGGCAAAAATGTACGTCAATGCAAGAGCGATTATCGAAAAGGAGACAGACGAAGAAAGCATGATCGTCGTACAGATCCGCAATAAGCCTCATGAAGGCGGAAAGTGGCTTGAACTGCCCGGCGGGCGCGTGGAAGAATTTGAATCGCTGGTCAGCGCGCTCAAAAGAGAGGTCTTGGAAGAGACCGGCCTGGAAATTACCCACATCGAGGGGTTGAGCACAAGGTTGGAGACGGGTTCAACAGATGCCAATGTGGAGTGTCTTATGCCCTTTGCAGTGTATCAGACGCTCAAAGGTCCTGTTGATTCGATGGGCGTTTATTTTCTGTGTCGGGCGGCGGGGCAATTGCTCACTGTCGGCGATGATACGGAAGGTATTCAATGGATGCCAGTTCAGCAGGTTGCGCAATGGATGAAAACCAACCCCGAGAAATTCGATTGGGTGGACCGGGCAGGGCTTCTGTTCTACCTTAGGTACAAATCTTTGCTTTGAAAAGGAGTAATAACCATGTGGTTCATCCCGATAATTGGGTTTTTGAAACCTCGATCGGGTAGCGATATGGACAGGAAAACGCCAATCCTGTTCAAAAGCAAGTTGCATAATATGAGGACATGAGCAATGAGTGATTTATATGCTGATTTTGCCGAACGATATGATCTAGCCTATGACTCGTTCGACCAGGACGACCCGCAAATGACGGACTTCTTCCGCAAACTGTTTACCGAGAATCAGGTTTGCCGAGTTCTGGATTGCGCTTGCGGAACCGGGCGACATCTTCCGATGCTTCACACTCTTGGCATGGATGTGTCTGGTTCGGATGTCTCACCAGCCATGCTGGAGCAGGCACGTAAAAATCTGACCGGGCGCTCTTTGGCAATCCTGCTCCAACAGGCGGACTTTCGGTATCTGCCTCAACACTTTAATTTACCTTTCGATGCAGTTCTCTGTCTGGCTGCGATCGGTTACATGCCGGATGAAAAAGAGCTTCTTCAAGCGTTTGGGAGTATGAGAGGAATTCTCCGCGATGGAGGAATTCTGATCTTGACGAGTATGCCAACCGATAAACAATGGAATGAGAAGACCAGGTTTATTCTTGCGGCAAATACGCAAGCGGTCTCACGCCTGTTTGTAGTGGATTACTTCGTCCGCACTGCCCGCTACAATGTCCTGGATATATTCCATGACGAAAGCGTGAATAAACTCAGAGTCTGGAGCGCGGAACTTTCTGTCTATTTGAAAGCTGAACAGGAAAGGCTTCTGAAAGAGGCAGGCTTTCAAGGAATCGATTTCTACGAATCTTTTGACTTCAAGCCGTACAACCTAAAGAGTAGCGATCTACTGATCGCTGTTGCTCGAACATAAGTTTCGTGTGCCTGATAGAAAGGAGAAACAACTATGTGGTTCAATCCGATGATGATCTGGCTCTTGAAATCACCCCTGCACAGAATGATCAGCAAGGGAGTCATGCTCGTCACAGTGACAGGGCGAAAAAGCGGCAAGTCCATTTCGACGCCGACGAATTATGTCTGTGATGGAAATACACTGTGGGTCATCAGTTGGCGCGAGCGGACGTGGTGGCGAAATCTGCGGGGTGGGGCAAATGTCCGGATCCTGCTGGCAGGCAAAAGCGTGGAGGGAAGCGGGCAGGTCATCGAAGAGGAAAAAGCGGTCGCGCAGAGTCTGTTTGATTATTATCGAAGAATCCCCCAGGTTGCGAAGTATGTCCAGATCGGTTTGGACGCGGCGGGACTGCCCATCTTTGCAGATTGCGAGCGCGCCGCGCAGAAGATGGTTATGATTCGAATTAAGGTGTGATATGAAACTCTCTGGTCTTCACATTTTACTAACCTATCAATGCACCTTTGAGTGTGACCATTGTTTTGTGTGGGGGAGTCCGTGGCAAAAGGGAACGCTTACGTTCACGCAAATCGAACAAATTCTTGAACAGGCGAAAGAGGCAGGTGTCACTTCAATTTATTTTGAAGGCGGCGAGCCGTTCCTGTATTATGCCATTTTGATAAAGGCTGTTCGCAAAGCGGCGGATATGGCTTTCTCCGTTGGAATTGTTTCCAATGCGTATTGGGCAAACTCTGTCCCAGATGCCGAGGAATGGCTGCGTCCTTTTGTGGGGCGCCTCGCGGATCTCACGGTGAGCAGTGACTTGTTCCATTGTAATGAAAATCTGGGTGAACGTCCGCAGAACGCGCTTGTCGCGGCAAAGTGGTTGAACATTCCAACGGGCATGATCAGTATCGCGCAGCCAGATGGTGATGCGAAACAGGCGCATGGTCAGATCGAAGATGAAGGGGCGGTCATGTATCGTGGTCGGGCGGCGAAAATGCTCGTTGAAAAAGCAACCCGCCACCCCTGGGAAGGATTCGATTCCTGTCCGCATGAAGATCTGCGCGAGCCGGGGCGCGTCCATCTTGATCCGCTGGGCAATGTCCACATTTGTCAGGGCCTTTCAATTGGCAATGTGTTTGAGACGCCGCTTAAAGAGATCTGCGAAAAATATAATGCGGATGCCCACCCGATTTGCGGACTCTTGCTCGCAGGCGGACCTGCCGCCTTGGTGACCGAGTACAATCTTCCGCACGCTTCCTCCTACGCCGACGCCTGTCACCTGTGCTACGAAGCGCGGAGTACGCTGAGGGGGCGTTTTCCGCAATATCTTAATCCGGATCAAATGTATGGAGTTATGAAATGAATGGAAATGATTTTATGACTTGGGTTTTGCGTTCCCCATTTCACCGTATGTTAAGCAATGGCATGATGCTTATCACGGTGAACGGGCGCAAGACGGGAAAGAACTACACAACCCCGGTAGGCTATTATCAAGAGAATGGAAATGTATGGGTTCTCACCAGCCGCGACAGAACGTGGTGGCGCAACCTGCAAGGCGGCAGGCAGGTAAAACTATTATTGAAGCGCAAGCCAGTGAAGGGTTTCGCCGAAATAGAAGTGAATGATAAAGCCGTTGAAGGGCGCATGTTTGAATATATTCAACACATCCCCCAGGCGGCAAAACCCATGGGAATTCGCGTGGAAAATAAAATACCAAATGCAGAAGACATTACGCGCACTGCGAAAGATAGATTGTTCGTGAAAATCAAATTGTAGATCAGCGATAAATCAAATCCAAAAATAAGACTTGGTGAAAATGGTCGATGGAGGCGATCATCTGCTTTGATTCCTTGCTTTTCATGTTCTTGCGTTAGAATTAAATCAGCCAAATCCTGAGGAGCAGTCGATGACAGAGCAATTTTCTTTCGGTGGCGAGATCGTTTGGACGCCAACGCCTGAGCATATTGAACATGCGAATTTAACAGCATTTATGCGAGTGCATGAAATTAAAGATTTTAATGAACTCATGCAAAAATCCACGAGTGATGTGGCGTGGTTCACAGATGCGGTTTTGAAATTTCTTGATAT
>DATEDD010000133.1:0-6765 GCA_035286565.1 Anaerolineales bacterium | reverse complement strand
GGAAATCCTGTAACTATTAGAGATTACCGTGGGAGTGTTGTGTTGGTTAACCTCTGGGCGACCTGGTGTCCCCCCTGCAGGGAAGAGATGCCCACTTTACAGGCTTTTTATGAAAAATATAAATCACATGGTTTTGTATTGATTGCCATCAATCAGGAGGAGCCTCTCGAAACCGTGGTCCCTTTTGTCGAGGAGTTTGGTCTCACGTTTCCTGTCTGGCTTGATATGAATTATCAAGCTCAACGGGAATTCAATACAATCGGGTTACCCAGCTCGTATGTAATTGATCGTAACGGAAAGGTTAGACTGATGTGGATGGGCGGAATATCTGAAAAGAATCTTGAAAAATTTGTGCCAGATATCATTTTGGAGTAAATATTTAGTATTACTCTTGAGAATCTATCACAACCGCGAAGATTTTTCGCGCGTAAGAGACGTTCGCTAACGTCGGCGGGGTTAGAGAACCCCTGTTACGCGATTGGTTCCTTTTTGGTTGCGGTTGGAAGCCGCGCTATGGATAACTGCCACTAATGGATGTATCGGCATCTCCGCAATCGCAGGCTGTGACAACTGCACTGCCTTTTTGCAGTATGCCTAAATATTCACGGCTTCCGTTCCGGGTAACCCATCCATTCATCGTAAAAGGAATAGGGCTGTCTGCAACGATCCATTCCCCGTTGTATTTTCGCGCGATGTGGATGTGTGTTCCAGTGGAGTGTTCTCCTCCCTCGCATGAGGGGTAACCGATGCGCTGCCCTGCCTTTAGATCCGAACCTAGCGGTGCACGCTGGTTTGCGGCAAGGTGCAGGTAAAAGATGACCCAGCCTGTGCGTTCATTTCCATCTCGATCGAGATCAAGCGCAAGACCTTCTGCGCTCGAACGAACGACCAGCCCATCCGCCATGGCTGTGGCGTATGCTTCTCTCGCAGCCGGGACACAACCCGAAATGTCGGACGGCGGAGCTAAATCAATTGCCGCAAGAGGTTCGCCAGTGCCCCAGCCGGTATGGGGACCGCCAGTGTATGACCAGACTTGGTCGTAGCGAAAAGGCAGCCTGAAATCCGGTTGTTGTAAACTGCCGGGGATGAGTGTGAACGATTCCTCCCATGGGTTGCCGAAAAGCGTCACGTATGTCAGAAGCAATCCATTTGGTCCGACAGCGTGCGCGTATTCGTTCCCTGAAAATACTTTGGCATAATAATATTGGAGTGCAACAGATGCCGCGTTTTGCCACGGATCCGGGCGGATCAATATGTGATTGGCATCTTCGAATTCAATCAGTGAGCCGAGCCGCCAGCCATAATATCCGTTATTGAGGGCATTGGCTGCGATCACAAGTTGAAGATAGGGGGTTTCCCAAAATTTGCGTGAAAGCCCGAGGAGATTCCCTCCTGTAGGCATTTCCGGGTCCGATAAGGCACCGCCCTGATATTCAAGTAAGGCCAATAGGAGACGGGGGGAAATACTGTAATTAATCGCGATGTAATCCACCATTTCTGCGCCGGAGCGCCATTTCCCATTGGCGTAAACCCGATGCTTCCTTAACCAACCCGGATACGATTCGACAAATGCAGCAGTGTTGAATCCTGAATGTGTCGGGCCGTTTACAAAAGCATGATCCGGGATGATCTGGAAGGGGCTTGCCCACAGTGCCAGGTAGTAGATCGGAATTTTCATGGGCATGCCGGGGGGCATGGTTGTGGTATCAAGCGGGATTTGCGGATTGGCTGTAAGTATTTCCTCTACACTAGTATTGAAGCGTAATGCCAGCGCCGGGAGTGTATCGCCGGTTTGCGCGGTGTAGTCAACCATTTCACCGGGTTTAAATTTCGTCCGTGTAGGTAAGGGAGTTGGATTTAAGGCAGGATTGAAAACACTCCCAGGTTGTTCTGGTGTGGTTGCGGCGTATATATTTTCAGGTAATTGAAGACTGCAGGATGAAACTAATAATGCGGCGCTTGCAAAGACCGTATAAAAAAACTTCAATGATTTTTTTGTTTTATTCATCTTTGTCGCGAACAATGCTTGACCAGCTTTGCCCTTGCAGGTCGGCAATGACTTCTTCTTCACCGCGGACCAGTTTACCTTTATAAGGCGCATCGCCAGCGACCACACGCCAGCCATTCATAATAAAAGGAATGGGACCATCAGCTGTGACCCATTCCCCGTTGTATTTTCTTGCAAAATGCAGGTGTGTGCCAGTGGAAACTCCACCTTCGCAAGAGGCATGTCCAATGCGGTCGTTGACTTCCAGCCATGTTCCCGCAGGCACACGATCTTTTGTGGCAAGGTGCATGTAAAGAAGGTTCCAACCGGTTTGTTCGTAGCCGTCCCCATCCAGGTCGACCATTACGGCTGCATTTTCAGAGCGCACTACCAACCCAGGGGCGGCGGCAACCACCCATGTATTGGTTACGTCACAACCGCCTTTTTCGGTTGGGGGGGCGAAGTCAATAGCGGAGAATACGCTATGAGATTGGCCGTAAATATTTGGGTTAAGCTGTCCCCAGCCGTTGTGCGGGCCGCCGGTTAGATTCCACTGAACATTCGGTTCAAAGGGAAGAACCAGCACAGGCTGATTTAATGCAGCCGGAAAAAGAGGTCCGATCGTGTCTGCGCGTGCCCATGGGTCACCAAACATTTCCCCATATATGGCCGGGAAGCCAGAATCTGGATTGATGATCTGTGCCCATTGTGATTGGTTGTGGAGGCGCGAGAATAGATATTGGACCGCAACTGTGCCGGCGTTCAAGTGCGGGTCAATTCGTAATTTTGTTCCATCCGGGAAATCAAGATAGGTCAGTGTGCCAGCCCGCCAGCCATAATACGCGATCGACATGTTGTTGATCGCCCACACCATTTGCACGGTCATGCCTTTGTAATGATAATCGTTGAAACCCATTGGAAATTCGGTATGAAGCAGATCAACGGGTTGACCTCTTACCCAGCGGCTTTCGTATTCAAGTAAACCAAGAATTAAGCGCGGGTTGATGGAATTTTCGATTGCCAATCGTTCAATTGCATCATATCCTTCAATCCAACCGGTGGAGCCAAGATAATCCCTGAATTTGCTCAGGTAACCGCCCTGCTCTTCGACGAAGGATTTAATATCAAAATCTGCGGAGGTAAGCGAGAATACGACCTCTGCATCTGGCAAGATCTGGATGTTTGGAGTGGTGGCTTCGGTAATCTGGTTTGGAATGATGAGCAATGTGCCGGGGTCGAGCAGGGTGGTTCTTGTGAGATCTGCATCAGAGATGATCTCATTTTCATTAACGCCGAAGCGGCTGGCAACTGCAGAGAGCATGTCTCCGCTTTGGGCATAGTAAAGAAAGGGCGCAGAGTCGTAGGAGGGTGTATAGGTCGGCACAATCAAAGGAGATGTGCCATCGGGTGTGGGCGTTTGAGATGCACCTGCCTCAATCGCCAGAGGAGATGTTGAGGTTGGGAAAATGATCGGGTCGTCTTGAACAGCAAAGGGGTCGAAAAGAGGCGCGACGGGGTTTGTCGAATCTGGTGTGGGGGTTAGTGGGATTCCCCAAATCGAAGGTGATGACCCGCAGGCGGATAATGTCAATGCAAGTAAGACGAAAATTACAAAGGTGCGATTCATATTGACTTGAATTATATCTGTTTAGATTAGGGGCGCATGAATTACCGCGTGATCAGGTTGAAATCATTGGCGCTGTCCCAGGCTTCGATGGTTTGCGCTCCACGTGTGAGAAAACCATTGTACTCGCCGCCGCTCCCACTGGAAATCCAGCCGTCCAGGTTGAATGGGGTTGAACCGTCTGCGGCAATCCATTCGCCGTTGTATTTACGGGCAAGGTGTACATGTGTCGCATTTGAAAGGCCGCCTTCACAGGACGGGTGTCCGATCTGTTCGCCCGCAAACAGGTATTCGTCAGGCTGGGCGCGTTCTTCCTCAGCGATATGCATATAAAGGATGATCCAGCCAGTTTGTTCGTACCCGTCATTATCAAGGTCCTGGATTAATGCGCCATTGGATGCGCGTATTACTAATCCGCTTGCTATGGCGGTTACCCAAAAATCACTTGCCATACAGTTTGAGTTTTCGCCAGGTGGGGCGAAATCAAGGGCGGCCCAAGCAGAGCCTGAACCCCAGCCACCGTGCGGACCGCCGGTAAAGTACCAGGCTTCCCCTTTTTTGAAAGGAAGGGTTAATGCAGGCTGCGAAAGGTCGGGGGCGAGCAGTGGCTCGATGGCATAATTGAACGGGTTTCCAAAGAAGACGTAATAGGTGAGGATCAGGCCTTTCACGTTTACGTCCCTTTCCCAGCCAAGGAGGTCATCTAATTGCGAAAAGAAATATTGTACTGCCGCTGTGCCGGCATTGATGGTCGGGTCAATTGGGATCACTTGCCCATCGTTCAGTACCCAGGTGGAAAGAGCATTTGCCTTCCAGAGGTAAAAGCCGCGATTTAATGTGTCTGCGGTCCATGTCAACTGGCGATATAAGTCAATTCGGTTTTCATCTGCAAGCCCCAATGGGTAGGAGGTGTTGAAGGGTGTTGGGTTGGTCACCCAGCCGCTTTGGTATTCGATCAATGCCAGTAACAGGCGCGGATTAACGGAATAGTTTTGGGCAACCAATAAAATGATTTCCTCGCCGGTTAATAAAACACCGTTTACTTCCTGTGTGTATGGGGAAAGATAACCATTCTGGCTTTTAATAAAATCCCCAATGTCAAAATATACACTTGCAGGACCATATACCAATTCTGAATCGGGAATAATCTTGAGGGATATGCCTGCACTGACAGGCTTAGGGGCGGGAACTTCTAAAACAACCCCAACATCCAATAGATTTGGGTCGCTAATTTTATTGGCTTCCATCAAGGTTTGAACACTAATGCCAAACCTTTGTGCAATCCCTCCCAATGAATCACCAGGCTGAACCATATACTCATCAACGTTCTGGCGCGGAGTAGGCAAAATCCTTGCTGTGTCAGGTGTGGGAGTATTTATTATTTTGTTTGTCAGCCCTGAGATTACGAGTGATATATTCAGAGGCGGGCGGGTTGGCGTGGATTGACGCGTAGGAGTGGGGGTGGGAGTGTTAGGCAAAGGAGAACTCGTACCTGTCAAATCAGGTTGAGTCTGTGTTTCTTTCTGGAGCGGTAAAAAAGGATCATAAGAAGGAAAGACCACCGGCGTTACATTAGCAGGAGCGCAGGAAACGAGCAAGGCAGTTATCAGTAAATAGTAAACAGTAATTAGTGTGCGAGATGTGGGCGATGTATTTCTTTGAACAGGCATGGGGACGATTTTACCAGCGGAGAGAGAAAGAGGGGCAAGTAAACAGGTACACAAGAAATGGACAGGTAAAAGCAATCTACAAAAGCACAGGTTGTGCATCCCGTGCCTCTTTGTACGCCTCGGATTTTGGAGTCCTCTTGCTTGTATCTAACCGTGTTTACATGTTTCCGTGTCTACCTGTCTGCATGTTTACTTGCCCCACCTACGACTGAAATCCAGAACCCATGATGTAATTTTCCAGCCCGCGAATCTCGCTCTCTTTATTCTTGAGCGCAGCGAACATCACATCACGCATGGAGACCAGGCCTACGAGATGTTCATCTTCCACAACCGGCAGATGGCGGATGTTATATTGTTTCATCAATCCCATGCACTGTTCGACAGTTGTATCCTTTGTGACAGTGATCATCTTGGATACCATCACATCCTTGATCCTTGTATCTTTTGCCGTACGTCCTTCGATCTCGCCTTTATAAAGATAATCACGCTCGGTATAAATGCCGACAATCTTTCCACCTTCGGTTACCAAAATGGCGCCGATATGTGCTTCAGCCATTACTTTGAGCGCCTGTAAAACAGTATCGGTGGATGCAACTGAAAAGTTTTTCTCCAGTTCTTTTTCTTCAAGAAGTTTGCGGACAGTGGTCATGTGAATCATCTCCTTTCGGTTTATATGGTTTTTAATGCTAGACGTTACCTTGCATTATACCAATTCAACTTTTACCGCTGTAATTTTGTACTCTGGGATTTTCGCCACCGGGTCAAGTGCGGCATGAGTCAACTCATTAGCAGATGCGTTCGGGAAATGGAAATTCGCATACACCATGCCCGGTGGCACACGGTCTGTGATCCACGCTTGCGCTTCAATTGCGCCTCGGCGTGACGTAACGCGCACAACATTCTTTCCATTCAATCCTAACCTCTCGGCATCATTTGGATTCATCTCGATCAACGCTTCGCCGTACACTTGCATCAGACCTTTTGCGCGGCGCGTCATTTGTCCGCCGTGCCAGTGATAAAGCACGCGGCCTGTGCTGAGCAGCATTGGGTAATCGTCGTTGGGACTTTCAGCGGGCGGCGCATGGTCAATTGGCATGAACTTGCCTTTGCCGCGCGTAAACTGTTTGGTGTGCAGGATCGATGTGCCGGGATGATCAAATGTTGGACACGGCCATTGCAAGCGTTCACCTGCCTCGAGCCGGGCGTGCGTGATGCCGCCATAGGATGGAGTCAACGCGTTGATCTCGGACATGACCTCGGACGCGTTACGATACTCCCAGCCAGAATAAGGCGCTTCGTTCTGGACCCGGTTCGGGGTCCCGGCCAAGATGCGTTTTGCCAGCTCTGAGGTGATCCACCAATCGTCCCGTGCATCCCCTTGTGTGGGAATTGCCTTGCGAACTATTTGCACGCGCCGCTCGGTATTTGTGAATGTTCCAGTTTTCTCCGCGAAGGTCACACCCGGCAAAAGTACGTCCGCATAG
>DATEDD010000132.1:0-5534 GCA_035286565.1 Anaerolineales bacterium | reverse complement strand
CTCGCCATAACCGACCAGTCCCTCGGAATGGATTTGAATAATCACACACTGCCGATCGGTCTCACGCCCAAAGGAGGTTTCAAAGGGCGCGATCAAAGGCATGGAAATATGATGGAGGGTGACGGAATCTATCTTCATTGTTTAACCTTCACAATATCCTGTCCTTCGACTGCGCCGTGTAGTACGTGCGGCTCCGCTCAGGACGAAGAATCAACCTCCACATCACCGGTATCTTCATTCATCTTCATGCCGCGTAAAGTCTCATCTATACTGTTGGATTCCAAACGCATGCCTGGCGCAGGTGTTCCACAATACGGACAAAGGTTCCACGATAATTCCATGAACTTCAAGCAGTGATGGCAGGATTTCTTTAACTTGGTATGGCAATTGGGACAGATCTGCCAATCCTCTTTAACACGTCGCTCACAGCCCGGGCAAAGCGGAAGATCCTCCAACGCTTGAAGTAAGGCTTCCTCTTCCAGCGTGCGTTGATATTCCTCCTCCAAGGTACGCGGCGGACGCAAGATGAGATAAACTAACACACCTGGCAAATTCATGACCGCCACAAGCAAGGCCGCCAGTGTTTTGACCAACGGGTCTCTTGCACGCGCACGGATGTCTCGATACGTCCACACTACCAGGCTGATCCACAACGCGGCCAGAAATGCGCCGCCGAATGCGGTCAACACGAGGGTTAAACTGCTGATAAAAACAGGATCAAAGGTCATGGGAAACTCCGGTTAAGGCAGGGATTTCAATATTTTAACCATTATCTCATGTCTTATGGGGTTTGGAACACAAAACGCCAGTTCGTTCCATTCTGAGTGTAAGTAGAGGTAGTGCCCATCACCTGATAGAAAGTGCGCCCCGGGTGTAGATAGATCGGGGCTCCAGCCAAATCAGTTAGCATGATCGGCTGGTCCCTTTCCATCCGATTCCAATGTGCTGGTATCGCCAGCCCATCGCGAAAGACCATCGCATTTCCATAATCTATCAAATCAATGTTGAATACCTCATCCTCAGCGTTAAATGTATTCGAAAATATATGCGGCGCGAACAAGACAACCACGTTCGCGGCAGTGACTGGCAATCCCGTCTGGGCATCTGAAAGAGCGGCATACGCTTCGGGCTTTCCTTTAATCATGTCATTCGCTTCCGAATAGCGGATGTAGTTATTCGTGGCGGGATCATATTCCCAATAGTTATAGCTATAAACCGAGTAGAAAGAATATATCCGCGTTGCCTGCAATTGGCTCTCAGGCACGTCCGAAGTAAAAAAGCCTCCGCTTAGCGTTTGCGGCGAGTTATCCAGTCCCTTTTTTTCCGCGCAGGCCGGCCATTTTGTTGAATTGAAAAACACATTATTGTAGGATTCGCGTTTATAGGGACCAATAAAATAGGGTGGGCAGGAGCCAATTCCCACGGTAATGAGGAATTCGCTGATGTCAGTTCCCTGCAAGTAATTCAATTCGCGCGGATCAGCGCCTTTGAACATCAGGAAGGCATGATACATGCGGGCAATGTGCTCATCAAAAAACCTGCCTGAACGCACAGGGCCTACACGAGAAGAATCGTTGCTGTAAAAGACCGCAATAAAACGTGTGTCGCCCCATTCAATATAATATTCATAGACTACATCCGCCAGGGTCAACCCGGATTGCGGGCGGACATAATCCGGCGAATTGGCAATCTTAATTGTGAGCGGCCTGCGCTGCAGCAAGGACGGGTCATTGACTGGCAAACCTGTTAATGGATTGTTGATAACAAGTGAGTTGATCTCCGGGGAAGGAGAAAGTTGAACGAATGCAGAAGGATTCTCAACAACAACATATTTTGTAGGATAGGGCGTATAGGTCGGCGCGGGCTGCGGGGTTGTGATCGTAAAGTAAGTACCCGGAGAATTTTCAGGGGCGGGCTGGAATGGCGTCAGCGTTGGAAGAATGTTTGGGAAAACAGGGGCAGGCGTCGGCGCAGGCGTTGAGGCGGGGGCGGCACATGAAGCACTGAGCAGGCTGATCAATGTCCAGTATATTATTTTATATCCAATGAGTCTGTGTCGTTGAAAAGTCATGATGGTGATTGTACCAAAAGCAAAAGGAGTTAAAGGGGCAAAGCCCCTCAGGGATAAAACTGATACAATTGCATTCTCCCATGTTGATCTTGATTTCCTGCCTTTTACTTTTTGTCACAGCGTTGACATTGATTGTATTGCGCGTGGTACAACCCAATGCGCGTTACACTTGGCTGGTCGCTGTCGGGGGCGCAATGCTGGCGCTGGCGAGTGTATTCATCTGGCTGGCGCAGATGCCATTTGACCTTGTGCTGCCTGCATGGCAACCGGTCAGATTGTTTACAACGCCAATCCTCTTTCAGGCGGATGGTATTTCATGGCCCTTTGCATTTGGCATCGCTGGCTTAACCCTATCGATATTGTTGACTTCGGTCACGAGGCCGGTCTTCGTTAATTCCTTTGCCTGGGTCGGGACGCTTGCGTTGGGCGGGCTTGGCATTCTGGCTGTTACGGCGAACAATCCCCTAACTCTTTTGTTGGTATGGGCGGCGTTGGATATCACCGAATTATTGACCCAGCTGGGCTCCGTGGATGGATCTGCGAATAACAAAAAAGTTGTGACGTCTTTTTCAACGCGCGCCTTGGGAATTGGCGCATTGTTGTGGGCAAGCATTGTCAGTATTTCAGGGGGAGGCGTTTTTGATTTCCAATCCATGTCTCCGGCTTCCGGCTTATATCTGGTGGTCGCGGCAGGCTTGCGGCTGGGTGTGCTCCCAATACATTTACCCTATTCATCTGAATCAACCTTGAGGCGCGGTTTTGGAACAGCGCTTCGCTTAATTTCTGCGGTGTCCAGCCTGATCTTGTTGGGGCGTATTCCTGCGGAAGGACTGCAGTCCTTGGCTACTCCCTTCCTAATGATCCTTGCAACGATCACCGCGATCTATGCCGGCTGGATGTGGTTGCGCGCACCGGAAGAATTAAATGGACGTCCTTATTGGATCATTAGTCTCGCTTCACTTTCGGTGATTGCCTCCTTGAGTGGTAATCCATTGGGGGCTGTTGCCTGGGGATGCGCATTGCTCCTCGTCGGCGGGGCGCTCTTTCTTGCATCCGTTCAACATGTCTGGTTAAACCGCATCATGCTGCTCGGCGCATGGAGTCTTTCATCTTTACCTTTTTCATTAACAGCCAGCGCCTGGCTTGGCAGTTTAGGATTCTTCATCCCGTTCGTCATCATCGCCCAAGCCCTGGTCATCGCAGGATTTATCCGGCATGCCCTGCGCTCTGCGGGGCGTGACACACTCGATACGCAGCCAGGCTGGACGCGCACTGTATATCCATCTGGAATTATCCTGCTCATTGCTCTTCAAATTCTATTGGGATGGATCGGCTGGGGCGGGGCTTTCCAGATCGGCGCGTGGCTGCAAGCCGTCATCGCTTCACTCCTGACCTTTGGGCTGGTTTGGGCGATACCACGTTTTCGCGTCCTCAACCCCATCCGCGCCCACTGGGTCACAACATCCACTACGTCACTCTTGAATGACTTGGATGAGGGGCTGGGATCGCTATACCGCGTACTTGAAAGGATCAGTCAAGTCATCATTGTGACGCTCGAAGGCGAAGGCGGCATTCTGTGGACATTGCTCTTCCTGGCCTTATTTGTTTCATTACTAAGAAACGGGACTCCATAACATGGTCATGGACATCATCTCCTGGATCTCGGTAGGCTTGATCCTCATAACTGCCACCACCATCCTTATTAATAGAGACTGGCGTGTGGGTCTCGGGGCGCTGGCTGTGCAATACCTAGCAGCTTCCTGGCTGGTGACCCGTCATCTGCCCTTCGCAATGGGTTCCGCAAAATTGATCACCGGGTGGATGGTGGTCGCAGTCCTCGGCATCACCCGCCTGGGTTTAACCAATTTGGAACACGAAGAGGACACTTTCTTGCCCCGCGGGCAAGGGTTCACGGCCATTCTGATGGGCATTGTCGTACTGATCACAATGGGTTCGACACTGAGCATCGAAGCAGCCATCCCTGGATTGGGATTGCCGGTCATCGGCGGGGGCATACTTTTAATCGGCGCAGGTGTGGTACATCTAGGCGTAACCTCTGATCCCTGGCGCGTGACGATTGGACTTCTGACCCTGTTGGCGGGTTTTGAAATTTTATACGGAGCAGTGGAAAGCTCGATCCTTGTGACAGGATTTCTTGCATTAGTGAATTTAGGGCTTGGAATCATCGGCTCCTATCTCCTGATGGCCGGGTCGTCCCCGCTTGAAATGGAGGACGACCGATGAGCGCCCCCATTATATGGATAGCGATCCCCTTCCTTGTGGGGATCTTCAGCTTATTCATTTTACGCGAACGCTCTTCTGCGCTGATCGGGGGAGTCACAGCGTCCGTATTGGCACTGATTGCTCTGGTCTTGCCGATTGACACTGCGCTTCTGCTCGGTTCAATCTCAATAAAAATTGCGCCATCGATTCAACTCTTTGGGCGCAGTTTTGAATTCAACACAGCAGACAGGCCTTTGCTCGTCGTCGTTTATGGAATATCCGCATTATGGTTCCTGGGCTCGGAAGCCTCCGGGACCTCCAGACGTTTCGTCTCCTTAGGATTAATGATCATCGCATTATTAACTGCGTCCATCGCAGTCGAACCGTTTCTATATGCGGCGTTGCTGCTCGAAATGGCGGCCATGCTGGTCGTTCCATTGCTGGTGCCTCCTTATCAAAAACCCGGGCGCGGTTCGGTTCGTTTCCTCATCTATCAAACGCTTGCCATGCCTTTTATTCTTTTTTCTGGATGGATGCTGGCAGGTGTGGAAGCCAACCCGGGCGACCTCGGCACCACCACACAAGCAGGAATAATACTTGGTTTGGGGTTTGCATTCCTGCTGGCTGTCTTCCCACTCTACAATTGGATACTCATGTTGATGGAAGAATCTTCGCCCTATGTAACAGGATTCCTGCTCTGGGCCCTACCCACTTTCATAGTCATCTTTGCGCTCAGCTTTCTGGACCATTACGCCTGGCTGCGCAATTCTTCTCAACTCTCCAACGGAATCCAATTTACGGGCGTCTTCATGGTGGCAAGTGGCGGAATCTTTGCATCCCTGCAACGCCACATTGGGCGCATCCTGGGCTATGCCGCCATCGCAGAGACCGGGTTATTAATTCTCGTTATGGGATTAAAGTCTTCAGAGATCGTCACCATCACCTTCCTTATTCTCATATCGCGTGGACTGGAATTGACCGTTTGGGCGCTGGCACTTTCGATCATTAAGCGCAAAGCTTATTCATTACGCTTCAACGAAGTGCAAGGACTGGCTCGCACTTACCCTGTAGCAGCAGCCGCGCTTATTCTCGCACATCCCTCCATGACAGGTTTCCCCCTGCTTGTGGGTTTCCCTCCGCGCCTGGCAATCTGGGGGCAGTTGGCAGGTCAATCTCTCGGCACTTCCTTTTGGGTCTTTTTGGGAATGCTTGGACTGCTGGTTGCCGCCCTCCGCACACT
>DATEDD010000131.1:0-2727 GCA_035286565.1 Anaerolineales bacterium | reverse complement strand
TTTATGTTATTGGCCTTTGGTGTTTCGATGGTGAGTGGGTTTTAACCTGTAGGTCACGCTTCAAGCGTGACCTACTTAATGATATACTTTTGAAAATTAATCTATAGAAACCGAGGGCGAACACCATGAAAGTTACGGTCCTTCAAGAAAACCTGGCACGCGGTTTGAGCATTGTCTCCCGCGCTGTGTCTCCGCGCAGTACATTGCCCGTCTTATCCAATATTTTAATTGCAACGGATGAAGGCCGCTTGCGGCTCTCTGCCACCAACCTTGAATTGGGCATAACTTGTTGGGTCGCGGCGCGAATTGACGAAGATGGTTCAACCACAGTGCCGGCGCGCACCTTTTCTGATTTGGTGAACGCCATGCCAATTGATCAGGTGCATCTGACCCTCGATGTGAAAACACAAAGCCTGCATGTGAAGGGCGGCTCTTCGAACAATGATATCAAGTGCATTGATGCACAGGAATTCCCGCCATTACCCACACCTGAAATGGAAGACGCGGTGCAATTAAATGTGGCTGATTTCAAAGAGATGATCCACCAGGTTGCTTTTGCGGCTTCAACCGATGAAGCCCGCCCAGTCTTGATGGGCGTGTTGATGAATGTTGAAAAAGACAAGGTCACAATGGCGGCGGCGGATGGCTTCCGCCTTTCGGTGCGCAAGGCAGAACTTCCACAAAGTGTTACACAACCCATCAATGTCATCATCCCTGCGCGCGCTTTGAATGAACTGGCGCGGGTTGCATCGGATGGCGAAGAACCGCTTTACATGGTCGTGCCAAAAAATCGCGGACAGGTTCTGTTCCGCGTGAAGGATGTGGAAGTGGTTTCGCAATTGATTGAGGGCACTTTCCCCGATTATCATCAAATCATTCCACGCAATTACAAATCGCGCACGCTGGTTTCCACCGCCTCGCTTCTCAAAGCCTGCAAGCAAGCTGAGATCTTTGCGCGTGAAGGTTCAAACGTGGCGCGTTTTGATATCAAACAAGCCAATGGCGAAATGCAGCCCAGTGAGGTTGAGATTTCCGCGACATCCGAAGAGACTGGTAAGAACGAAACCATCGTTGAAGCCACAGTGGATGGGGGCGGTGTCTTGATCGCGTTTAATGTGAAATTTTTACGCGAGGCGCTGGAAGTTATCAAGACCCCGAATGTTGCACTGGAAACTTCTGCCGCAAATGCGCCCGGCGTGGTCAAGCCGGTGGGCGACGACAATTTCCTGCATGTTATTATGCCGATGCATTTGGGATAAAGAGCAGGTAGAGATTGGGGATTGGTGATTAATAACGAAGCCGCCGAGTTGAAGGATTTGGCGGTTTTTTTGTCGGCCAATAAAAGAACAAATATTCTATTTCATAATGCGAGCAGGACATGTAAAACGATATCCGCTGAAAAATGCGCAATCATTGCGGATTCAAGTCCATGTTTTTGATAGAGCCAGCCAAACAAGATTCCACCCACCGCATTCAACAACACGATACGAATAACAACAAGCGTTGTGAGTGGAAGAATCAATGAAGCGGCTGGCAAATGCCCAATACCAAACAAGATGGCCGCGAGAATATTTGCAATCCAAAAAATAATATTTGTTGGTTTTCCATCTTTTGTTTTCTTGATGAATGAGCCAAGCCATGCCAGTAGTGACATTACAAATAATCGCAAGAGTATCTCTTCTGCGATGCCGCCATAGAATGACGCGAGGAATCCTTTCCATGCGGCTGGTTGCGCTGTTTGATTAAGAACATTTGCTTTCTCGCCAAGTTCTTGAATCAGTGCGGGTTGAAAAATATATACATCAAGCCCAGCGATAAGAAGAGAGGCAAGAACACCAAGCCCGATGCTGATTGGTAAAATCGCGCGTACTTTGTCAAATACTGATTCGCTGCGAGTAACAGAATCCAGAATGGGAGTCCCCAAGCCGACGCGCTTTGCAAGAAGTAATCCTAAAAATATGCTGACTGCGAAAAGCAATCCACTTTGAATGACCTGCAAAATAATTAAAGCAGGAAGTGGAATGGGCAAGTCCAATTGCTCAAGTACTCCAGACTGAAGTTCAAGCACATATGGCAGGATTGCAATCGTCGCAAGAATTGAGGCAATCCAAAGGGTAAAGAATACACGCCAGTTAATGATTGTTTTCATTGTGCTCCTGTCATTATTTAATACACGTCATGATCACAACAGATGTCGTGGCTATTGAGCGAGTGCGTTTGCATTCACATCGATCTCTGGGTTTTTGATTTCCGTATAAATTGGATTAGGCATAGTATCTCTACATTGTTACGCAGGCATACTACGAAATCTTCTTGTCGCATTGGACAACGGACGTTTGGCGACGATGGTCACCTTGCCGCTCCCCGCGGGCGTATAAACGTGAGTCACTTCCCAGCCTTCATCACCCCATTCATTTAACGTCGATTCGATGTTCTCATCTTTTGTTCCAAAAACACTGCCGATGGTCTGCACACGATATTCCCATTTCTTGATTTCTTCAGTCATTTTAGCCTCCTTGTTTTGTTGACAAAACACACGAGTTACTTTTTAAGATTTTCGCTTAACCTCTCTTTTCCATGTCACCCTGAGCGTTAACGAAGGGTCTCTGAGAAAATTGTAGAGATTCTTCACTTCGCTACTAATGACATAGAGTATCATTTCGCATAGAATAGCGGCGCTCGTCCGCTATGGATCTACTCAGCATGACAAGCGAAAGCCCTGTTTTC
>DATEDD010000130.1:0-3820 GCA_035286565.1 Anaerolineales bacterium | reverse complement strand
GCTTCAGTTTTCATGGTGTTGGTGTGGCGAAAAGCCTGGCGTGAACAGCGCGACCAGAATTTACTTTTGCCTCTCACAACAGTGACCGGTGTATTATTTTTTGGTCAGGCATTGATTGGCGCGATCCTAGTGACTCGTGCTTTTCCTTTGCATTTGGTGGTTTTACACACCATGACCGCAATTGCATTATGGATTTCTTTAGGCTCCTTGGTTTTTGCATCGGGTGTTTTGGCAAAAGATATGACAGAAGTTCCGAAGTTTAATCATCGCCAGCGCGCGAAGGATTTCTTTGTTCTTTCCAAGCCTTTGATCGTTGCATTGTTATTGGTGACGACCTATAGTGGTTTGGTGGCGGGTACCAAAGCTTGGCCAACCGCGTCACTTACTTTTTGGACTTTACTTGGCGGCTTGTTGGCAGCGGCAGGCTCCAGCGCGTTAAACCAATATATTGATCGTGAGTTGGATAAAAACATGCAGCGCACAGCGAAGCGTCCGCTTGCAGAAGGGCGTTTGACTGCGGCAGAGGGGTTGTCCTACGGACTTGCACTTTGCCTGATCAGTTACTATGTGATGGCGGGATTTGTAAATTTGCTTGCGGCTTTACTTTCACTGGCGGGTATTTTCTATTACGTTTTCTTTTACAGTGTCTGGCTTAAAAAGGCTACCGTTCAAAATATTGTGATCGGTGGCGGCGCGGGCGCAATACCGCCGATGGTGGGTTGGGCCGCCGCGACGGGGAATCTTGGTCTCGCGGCCTGGCTTCTTTTTGCCATCGTATTTATGTGGACACCGCCTCATTTTTGGGCGCTGGCAATTGTCCGTATGAAGGATTATGAAAATGCAGGCATCCCCATGATGCCTGTTGTGCATGGCGAAGAAAAGACACGCAGACACATCCTGATTTACACAATTGAACTGGTCGCGGTGACTTTACTGCTTCCCATTCTTAATTTGGCGGGAACGATTTATCTTATCTCAGCGGTGGTACTGGGCGGCTTCCTGCTATACGCCGCCTGGCGTGTTTTTAAAGTTGGTGGAAATAAAGTCGCATGGACTATGTATAGATGGTCCAGCATGTATCTGGCATTCATCTTTCTGGCGATCATGATCGATGCGGTGGTGTAAATTTAGGAAAACTGTAATGATTGTATTCAAAAGGTCTGCAGTTCTCATTTTAGCCGTATTGACAATCATTGCATTGACTTGGGGAAATTATTTTTTTTCCGTTCAAAACCCTGGAGGCACGGATTTCCTGGTTCATTGGGTTGGTGCGCGTTCTTTATTAATGGGCGAAACTCCATACAGCAACAATGTCGCGATTAATATCCAAACAATGATATATGGAAGGCCTGCATTGCCTGGGGAACATGAATTTTATGTTGTTTACCCTTTATACTCATCCCTGTTTTTTATTCCATTTGCGCTCATTGATGATTATCAAATTGCAAGGGCAATTTGGATGACAGTACTCGAATTGGGGCTGATTCTTCTTACATCTAAAAGTCTCGAAATTGTTGCCTGGAAACTGAAGCCCTTATCCCTGGCATTTTTTATGATATTTTCATTGTTCTGGTATCATGGAATTCGACAAATTGTTAATGGAAATATCGTAGTGTGGGTGGCTGTCTTTTTGACTTTTGGAGTGGGATTTTTGAAGAACAGGAAGGATGCCCTAGCTGGAATATTATTTGCCATGTCTACTATTAAACCCCATCTTGTTTTGCTTCCATTAGCCTGTATTTTTCTTTGGTTATTATCATTAAGGCGGTGGCAGGCAATTTGGTTTTTCCTGGGTGCAGTCCCGGCCTTTGTTATTGCTGGGATGTTGATCGTGCCGGACTGGCCGCTGCAAAATCTCAGGGAAGTTTTTCGATATACAAGCTACAATCCTCCCGCCACTCCAGGTTCAGCATTGGCCGCGTTATTGCCAATCCCCTTGATACATTTAGATTTGGTTTTTGGCACAGGTGTCGTTTTGTTGCTGATCCATGAATGGAGAAAAATGTGGGGCAAGGCATATGAATCGTTTTTGAGAGTTATTGGAATTACTCTGGTCCTGTCGCAATGGAGCGGAATTACCACCGATCCGGGGAATTTTATTTTGTTATTCCTGCCTTTGGTCATCGTCCTTTCTATTTTACAAGTTCATATAGGAGACTGGTCAGTTTTGGCCTTCATGTTGTTGTTATTCTTTGGATTGTGGGGCATATTTTTATGGACAGTGGATCTAACTGGATTACAAGTACAGAGTCCGATTATGTTTTTCCCACTCCCATTATTTTTGTTAATGGGTTTTTATTGTGTAAACTTGGATAAAAAAAACAGACCACCTAGGCGGTCTGTTTTTTTTATCTATTCACCCAAATAATCTCGCAATTTTCTGCGGATGGTTGGATGCCGTAAGCGGCTCAAAGCTTGGGCTTCGATCTGGCGAACACGCTCACGGGTGACGCCCATTTTGCGCCCCACTTCTTCGAGAGTGTAGGCTTGGCCATCGAGCAAGCCGTAGCGCAATTGCAAAATGCGCACCTCGCGCGGGGGTAAGCCATTCAATACTTCACCGAGGTGTTCCTTTAGAAGGTTGTAAGTGGCGGTGTCATCGGGCGGGGGCGCCTCATCATCTTCGATAAAATCACCCAGCACAGAATCTTCTTCATCATCTGTGGGTGTCTCCAATGAGAGTGGACGGCGCGCCACCTGGATCATGTTTTCGACTTTCTTGGGTGGCACATCCAGCGCGACGGCTATCTCATCCACGCTTGGGTCGCGGCCCAGTCGTTGTGTCAGTTGATGCTGTACCCGCAGGAGTTTGTTGATCTGATCACCCATGTGCACGGGCACGCGGATGGTGCGCCCCTGGTCTGCAATGGCGCGGGTGACAGCCTGGCGGATCCACCACGTAGCGTAGGTGGAAAATTTATGCCCACGACGATAATCAAATTTCTTGGTCGCGCGGATGAGTCCGATGTTGCCTTCTTGAATGAGGTCAAGAAAAGGAACGCCGCGTCCCATATATTTTTTGGCAACCGAGATCACAAGCCGCGAGTTTGCTGTGATCAGGTGTTCACGCGCACCCCAGCCATCTTCGATCGAACGACGCAGTTCAAGCCTTCGTTTTGGAGGGACGTTGCCATGCGCAAGTTCCTCGCGGGCCGTGCGTCCACGCTCGATGCGTTGGGCAAGCTGCACTTCTTCCACGGCTGTCAACAGCGGTACGCGACTGACTTCTTTCAGGTATAAGCCGATTGTGTCGTCGGTGTCGATGTTTGCCAGATAATCATCCAGCGCAAGGTCCGGTTCCGGCTGGGCTTCTTCGTTTTCCTCGACGGCCACCAACTCATCTTCGGTGGGTTCCGGCGTCACGGGGTCTTCCACAAATGGAATGCCTGCGCTCAGGAGCGCCGAGAAGGCCTCTTCAAGTTGCTCCACATCCTGCTCGGCTTCGGGGAAGAAGTGCAGGATGTCATCCAGAGTAACGTATGATTTTTGGCGGCCTAATTCAACCAGGCGGGCTATGGCGGGATATTCTTCTTCGTCATCGACGTTCAAAATTTTTACTACATCCATACAATAATCCAACTTTCAGTAAATATTTATCAACGAATCTCAAATTTAGAATACACTTTTTTCAGCTGAAAAGCAATAGCCTGCACTCTCAGATGCTTTGCAGGGCGGTTGTATTACGGCTGTCTGGCGCATTGCGCCAGACAGCCGTTGTTTTGCGTTATTCCCTGCTAAAGCCCTTTAAGGCGTTGGGGTTAAGTTCGCCTCAGGGGTAGAAATTGCTTCGTTGGGCGAATCAGGCGTCGGTGAGAGTGGA
>DATEDD010000129.1:0-6769 GCA_035286565.1 Anaerolineales bacterium | reverse complement strand
CGGCAATCACGCGCTGTGCCAGTTCAACGCCTGCACGATTAACTGTTATCACATCCTCCTGCAGGCCGTGCTTGCCCAACTTGAATCGATTCGCGCCAAAAGTATTCGTGATCACCAGCTGCGCCCCCGCATCGATGTACTCGCGATGAATTTCCGCCACCGCGGAAGGATTGGTAATGTTCAATTCGTCGAAGCATTTGTCAAAGCCAACGCCGCGCCCGTGGAGCATGGTTCCCATCGCGCCATCGATCAGCATCGTCCCCTTTTCGAGTTTACCCAGGAAATCGCTCATTAATGCTCCAGTTGTATGAAAACCACACGTTAAGGCTTCTTTATCACAGTCAAGATAGCGCCCTGGCGCTCAATTACGTAAACAATCCTTGCTTCAGGATACGATGAGAGATCCAGGTTGTAGCGGCTTGTAGAAACCACATAATCATACTGCTCTGCGCGCTCAACCTCGTATTCTGAATATACCTTGATATCCTTTCGCGCGTACAGCTCGAAGATGTGCGCGGGTCCATCCACCCAGACCACGGCATCTTCAGCAGCGTTGCCATTCAAGTACGCGGCGGCTTCGCGGTAGGACGTGCCCCAGTAATCCAATTCAAATCTCCGAAATGCGCCATGCACGCCGCCAGCCAAACGATTGTAATAAATATATTCATAAGGGTGCAGGCGAATCGCATCGATAATTCCGGGCAGTAAACACAGAACCATCAAGACAACCTGCCACTTCACGTTATGTATCCTTTCAAAAATCACTCCAGCCAGCATAAACACAGGCGGGACGATGAAAAATATCTGTCTGAAATTATCGTAAAGCGGCGAACGTGTAACGATGAATCCAATAAGCGGGACGACAAACCAGACCATCGTGAAGACCAATAGTTCACGCTTTTCCCTTGATCCGAAAAATGCCGAAAGCACGCCAAGCAGAGTCAGCACCCAGACAGGTTCGGTGAATTGAATGCTGAACAAAACAGGTAAATATGAGTATGGCAAGTTCGTCGACGCATATTGCGCACCGTTGAACAAGACCTGTCCGTTCCATGGATATTGCGACATGACAAGCAGGCTTTCGATAAGATGGCCAAGGGGATTCGGCCAAAGATAAGGCCAGGTAAGATACGTTGTGACAATCGCAATGACGGCGTACACACTGAGTGGCAATACAGCTTGCTTTCCATGTTTGCGGAAAGCATGATATGCAATCAATACAGCCGCGAACGGGCCAAGAACCCGAATCGAGGTGGTGAGTCCCAGGAGCATGGCGGGGAAGAGAATGGAAAACATTGATCGAAACGCATGGCGGGGAAGAAAACGGTAGGCGAAAAAGCCCGGAAGAAAGGAGGCAAGCAGAAAGAGGCTGGAACGAAACCACAGGAAAATGACGAAATAGCGTTGAATATAGACTTCCGCATCCACTTTGTCGATATCCGATGCGAGGAAGGAAATGATATTTGTCCCACCTGCCCTTGCAGTTAGAACAAGGTCCGTGATGAGTGTGTGCAGCGCTTGGGTGAAGAGAAAGAGTAATGGCATGGTAACAAGCCAGAGCGCGGAAAGAACGAAGAGAGTCCGTTTGGGGCGTGGATCCAGGTCTATTGTTGGGAGTGGTCCGGGTGAGTCGAAAAGCCTCAACCCAAAATGAAGGGTAAGAAGCATAAAACAGAGGAAGGGAACATCTTTTGGGCTGATGAATGCATGGCCCAAAAGCAGGGGCTGCGTCGCAAAGAGTATGGCTGCAAAAAGCGCGCCCTTTTGCGCCAGCCAGCGTTTAGCGAGTTGATGAAACGCCCACACACCTGCGAGGAAGGTGAGGAAATAAACATAGTGCCTGGCGTCGGACTCGGAAAAAAGGGTCTGAAGCGGCCGCGCCAGCAGAGTGACAAACATTACGAAGGCGGGCCCATAGTCATCATACGTGTTTCCAGCAGCAGTTACATACCCTTGAGCAGGCCAGGTTCTGTATGCGCCTAACGCAAGATCCGCATATTTATAGAATTTGAGTTCATCCCACGACTCGCCGAAGTGCGGAGTGATGAGCGTGCCCAAAATGCAAAGTAATACGCCGATCGTAATGAATGCCAGCGATTTACTTGTCATTGCTTCGTAGCTCTGGTAACCAGGGATTGAATGATCGCGCCGCACATTCCGAAGCCAAAAAGCGCAAATGGCATTTGCCAGATGATGAAGTTCAAATGGTAATGCAGGTAAGAATGGGCCTTGAAAATGATGAACCAGGAGAGCGGAGCGAGCATGGAAAGCCAGGTGGTGATCATGAACGAGGATATTTTCGCTCTCTTTTCGCCCCCATTCTCTTTGCGGAGCATAAAAAACAATAAACTCACAACAAGAAAAATGGAAAAAATGATGGCGTAACTTACATCGAATGCTTTGATATCCCAATTTGAAAAATATGAGGATAAGAAGGCCAGATCAAGTTTTATGGCCCTACCCATGACGTATCCTTTTAGGACGAATAAAGGACTTGCCCTAAGACTTTCCGCAAGTGCACCGGTAAATGCGTTCGGATCCCCGATGGATCTCTTATCCAGAGAGTAGACAACATATGCCAGTGCCTTGTCGAACCCTCCCAAAACCACTGAATTTTGATAGATCAAGATACCGAGCGCACTTAATATGGCCAGGAATTCCGCGACGGCCATCTTAAGGAAAGCATCGATGAAGGATTTTCGCCCCCAATTATTGATCAATGCATAATAGATCAAGGGTGAATACGCCATGATCAGAATTGTCGTGATATATGCAAACCCATTGAATAGACATTTAATCAAGATCGTTAGAAAAACCAGAGGCGCAAGATTTCCTCCGGATTTTGAATCTGACTGGTTTTGCTGGAAGTAATAGAGGCTGGCGATGAGGGGAAGGTAATTTGACCATAGCGACCAATAAACACTTCCGCCGAAAAGCGTTAGCCATTCAGAAAGGATCATGAATGTACCGGCCAGGATTGCTGACAAAATGCCAAATTCCATGTAGAGCCAGATGACAAGCATGGCCAAGATACTCGCGCTCAGTATTGATGTCATTCCTTGAAAAAAAAATAGGTTTTGCTCAGGCGGAAACCCTGTGTATTTGTCGAAAAGGCCGAATAAGATCCCTTGAGCGTCGATAGCGGAATTGTACGAATTAAATTCTGCGAAACTACCTTGATCGAGGTAGACATCATATTGATGCTGGACAACCTCGGTCTGATCGCTGAACCTTGATAGATCACCATGACCCAGGAGCCCCGCGTAGGAGAAGACACCTGCCTGGCGCGATTGGACCAAGCGCCCCACAAAGTAGGTATCCTGTGTGGTCTGCCATTCCACAAACCATTTCCTGCCCACGGTATTCCAGGAATTGTGCATGAATCCCGAGGTTAACAATGCAACCATCAGGAAGAAGATAATCAGGGAACTAACTCGCGCAAAGTATTTCATCATTTACAGTTTTGCCCGGGTTCTATCTTCTTAATGGAGGAAAGGATACCGCCATCTCTTTCTACTTCGAACTCTATTTCCGTATGTCTGCAATGCAGCAGGTCCTGATTGCTGCGCGTTAGTGACAGAATGTAGTAGTATTCGCTTTCAGATTTTGCCACTTTTCCGGGACCCACAATCTGAAGGTCGGGCCGGGCATACTGCCTCGCAATGTGCCTTGGGCCAATGACCATGATTTTTGTTCCCGGCCCCGCCTGCTCGTTAAGATATTCCATGGATTCCTTGAAAGATGTAGCCCAGTAATCCAGTTCAAAATTCCGATAGGCTCCTCTTACACCTCCAGTCAGGCTGTTGTAATATATATATTCGTACGGATGAAGGTGAATGCCGGCATTAATACCTGGCAGGGCCATGACAAGTAGCAAAGCTGTCCTCAAGACTGGGCGTTTTAGGATGGTCATCAGCCAGTCAATTCCCATGCCAGCCATTATGAAGAGGGGGGGCCAAAGAAATAAAAGATGACGGGCATTATCCAATAAAACGCTCCGTGTTAACACAATCCAAAGAGTCGGGGCCAGGAACCACCCTGTAAAGATCAGGATCAATTCCCTGTTTTTACCCTTTATGAAAAGCCACAGGGAAACCACGAAACCAATTGCAATGAGGAAGAGCGCAGGTTCAGTCAACTGTAGACTGAGCAGAGTGGGAAAAAATCTGCGAGGCAACTGATTTGCAGCATACAAATTTCCCATAAACAAGACAGGGTCGGAGTATGGGAGGTAAGACATGATCTTCACACTTTCAAAAAAGGCGGTGATCGGCGCTTTCCACAAAAAAGGCCATGTCAAGTATGTTGTTACACCCGCAATCAGGAAATAGTAGGGAAGGGTAGTGACAATTCTTCGAGGATATTTCAATAATCCGTATGAAAAAACGATGAGACCAGCCAAAGGGCCGATCACTCGAATGGAAATCGTCAAACCGAGAAGAATCCCGGCTGAGACGACCCATCTCCATCTTGCATTCGGAGTTGCACCCATCATTCTAATTCCCATGTAGATATCGGTCAGGAAAAACGCCATGAAGGGAGTATCCTTGGAATTAATAAAGGAATGTCCCCAGATGAGAGGCTGGGAGGCAAACAGGAGAGTGGTTCCAAATGCAGCCCACTTACTCATCCAACGTTTCGAGAGAAAGTACAAAACCAGGTGACATGCCAGCGAAGTGGAAAAATAAACAAAATGCCTGACGGTGATATTTGACAGGGAAGGAGCTATGTCGCTTATGAAACCGGAAACAGCCGTGGCCAACATCAAGTAAGCCGGCCCATAATAGTTAAGCACCCTGGAAATTGGAGGTAATTCGTGGGGACGCAATATATATTGATAGGCTTGAATGCAGTAGTCGGCATACCTGATGAATTCCGCTTCATCCCAGCTTTCGCCGTAATCTCCTACAGTGGCAAGTCCTATGACCAGACAAATAATAAGGAGAATGTAGATAGGCGTATCTTCATGTGAAAGAAGTTTCTTATACATCAAAATCAAGGTCCCTGTTAGCTCTTCATGAATTGTTCAACTCGCGATTTGCCAACCTTGCTATGTTTGGCCCATGGATTGTGCAGCAAGACCATGCCGATGTCGCTCAGGTAGACAACTGTTCAATTCGGTCAGCTTTTCGAATTGAATGAGGCTTATTTGTCTTGCCCGCGTCAAGCTTTCCAGCGCGTATCCCTGTGTATAAGTTGAAAAATTGGCTGAAAATAAACACATAGTAAACGGGTTCCAAGAAGAATTTATAACGATTGTTTTCCCCTTTTTCGAAGAGCACACAAAGGATGAAAACATAAAACGCGGGCAACAGCATGGCCAGACCGGCGGCAAAACTTTTCTCCTTGAATATCTGTGCTAGTGCGATAAGCCCTGCCCCTGCCAATAATGCCGGCAGGACCGGTGCCGAGAACAGCCAATCATAAGCATTTCGCCAGGGTAGGCGGTCCACAATCACATGGGGGGTTGGGTACCTGCTGGATGGAGCAAAGTAAATCGCCAGGTTTTCCAGATAATTATTGGTCAGTTTACGCACAGGAAATTTTTCCAAGAACTTTACGAATTTGTTGGTCAACCGTTTGTTGTAATACAGATATTGATAATTATTGTAGTTGATTGTGCCGCTTATTTTTTCTGTGCGAGCGAGGACGCTCGGAAGCGTTCCTGTTGTATCCTCCTCCATATCGAAGGCGTAGGGGTGGTCATAATCCGTAAAGGTCACTGAACTGGTCAGGTTGATCCCAGTGAAGGATGAGGTGGAGGCAAGATTAAACTGCCTCTTCTGCTTGAAGATGTAAAGTCCGAAAACAGTTGAGATGACTACAAGGAACAAAACCAGCTTTCGCGCCGGCATTTTCAGGAGAAACAACGTCAATCCTATGACCGGAATGAATGGCAGCTGAAAGAGCGACCTGACAAAAAAAAGCAGAAGGACCACGAGAGTCAGTGACCTCACCGGAGCCTCGCCCATTCGAATCCTCCATAATAAATAGAACATCCATAATATCATCAGGGAGGACGGCAGAGTTGTATCCAGGAACGTGGCGTAGTGGATCCAGGCAGGGTGGAGTAGAAAGAGCAGCGCAGAAGCAAGAGCGAAATTTACATTTGTCATTTCTGCGAGCCACAAGAAAATGACCACACCTCCGAGACTGTAGGCAATCGACCACAGGAAATAAATGGAAAGGTCCACCTGTTTGAGCGCGGCGTGAATTTCCAGTGAGGGCCAGAACTGAACCAGCAGGGCCCTGAGCGCGTCGTATCCAGGTGGTTGAATATGGATATTGGCCAGCGATTCAAGGGGGGCGTTACGCAGGTCCTCTATGGAAACGGTCTGCATAAAGTTTTCAGATGTCCATGCCTGAAAGAGATAACCATTGATCGCATAGGGCCGCATGATCCACTGCAACCCCAATTGGAACAGCAATCCAATGATGAAGATCATCAGTACGTAGTGGGAATATTTTTTCATGATGTTCGTTGTCCAATCCTTGGCCCATGCCCATTTCAGGTGTTGGGACGTTCATCGCAAGTGATTCAATAATCGGAGGATGTCAAATCGTGCATCATTCATCGAAATGGCAAGCAGGGTGCTGAGTATGATGGATACTCCTGCAAGAAACGATCCCAAAACTGTGTATAGCTTTCGCGCAGAAGAAACCGCTGCAAGCGACTCGTAGCCCTGCCAGAAGCCGATCACGCTGAGCAGGAGCAAGGAAGGCATGAAATCTTCCAGATAACGCATGGCCGACCAAAAGAAAAACATAA